>NZ_JBDJPF010000018.1:0-104920 GCF_054957865.1 Streptomyces xingningensis | reverse complement strand
GTCGCCGCCGTTCACGCCCTCGAGATCGCCTGGCGATCAGGATGAGAAACCCTCAGTGAACGCTGCTTCGGCTCGCCTTTGATGTTCCTCCCCGTGGAGAAAACCGACGGGCAGGCTACGGCGGAAACGGACGTCATCGATGAACAGGTCGCGTAGCGCGCTCTCGATCACGGTCCGGTACAACACAGGGTGGGCCCTAATGGTCAAGTGGACCGAAGTCGTGTGGTTGGCAGTTGCCGAGTGAATGGTTCCACGTGGCAGGTAAAGCAGATCGCCGCACTGCAGATCGACTTCCTGTACCGGATCGGGAAGTGGCTTGGACTTGTCCCAGTACTGGTGCTGCAACGGCAGTTGGGTCTCCGAACCGTACAGCCTCCATCGCTTGCTGCCATGGACCTGGGCGACAAACACATCGTAGATGTCGTGGTGGGCGAGGAAACCCTGGTTTCCAGCTGGCGTTACATAGACGTTGATGACGATCCGGGCGCTGAGTGAGTTTCCTAGGGTACGGGCCAGTTGCTTCAGTGGGGCCCAGCGTTCCTGCAGGTTGTTGATCGCCAGCGTCGCACCGTCGCGGTAGTGCTGGTACAGCGTCTCCAATGCGTTGGCGAGTCCGACCGCAGACCCGTCGGTGAGCTTACCGAGGGGAACTTCATTGCCGTTCTTGACTACCCGTATATCCTGGGCGCGGACGCTGGACAGAGAGAGGATACGGTCGACATCTCGCAGGCTGAGCAGACCGTCGAAGTGGCCGGAGTTAGCGCGGTGTACGTGGAGAGGCTGCTTTTCCCAGTATTCCTGGGTGAATGTGTCCAGCGCGATGGGTTGAATGAGGCGGGACACGTCGAATGAGGCCGGGTCCGTGGCATCCCGAACCTCCTGAACGGCACAGATGATCTTCTCTCCTCACAGGCGCTTGATATCTCTCTGCTGAGCAGTGAGTTTCTGGTCGACCTTGCGTGTGTCGCCCCTGGGCTCAGGCGCCTCCGGCGCGACGGGTTGGACACAGCCCCCGGCCTCGACCGAAGGCTGTGTCCGGGCGGGGCCAGGCCTAGACGTTGTCGCCGACGAAGGGAATAACGTCGTCCAAGACGTCGTCGCGGTGATCCTCGTTCACGAAAGTAGCGTTGTCGTCCAGAACATCATCCCTGAAGTCTTCCATCCTCAACTCCTCCTTCTGGATTGGGAGTTACGATGGTCTCATCAACCTCCCAACTATCAAGAGAGCTAACGGGAGTTCGTCAGGTTGGCTACTGGGCCTGAACCTCGTTTTGTCGCAGCGTGTTATCAGGGGTGGAGGATCAGTCTGGTCTCGGCGAGGCAACCGTTGAGGAGCTCGGGGCGGTACTGGATCTTGCGCAGGCCGTGCCGCGCGGTGCGGATGAGATGATCCGCGTTGGTGAAGGCGACGTTCGGGGTGAAGCCGCGTCGCAGGAGCGACCAGATCCCTTCGACCGGGTCGAAGTACAGCAGATGCGGCCGGTGCCCGGGACGGAAGCGCAGCGCGCCGACCATAGACACCCACCCCGGTTCGCACCCCGCACCCACACCACCGGAGTGCACCCACGTGGTGCCCAGGTGTGTCTCTTCGGCGGCCTCGGCCCCTGGCCTGCCTCGTCCTCGAAGCAGACGTAGGCGCCCAGGTCCGCCGCGGTCCTTTTAACCTCGGCCACACCTCGTCCTTCCACACCTCGACCGCCGCGTCGTCACGTTCGACGGCCCGGTGCGCGGGAACCTGCGCGGACCAGCCGTGCCGCAGTAGCAGCTTCCACACCCCTTGCACGGTGTACCCGACGTGGAACGTCCGGTCGATGAGCGTCTTGATCCGCACCAGGGTCCAGCCCTGGCCCTTGGTCCAGCCGTGTACCAAGGGGCCACGGGCGAGCCCCTGTAACTCCGCGGCGATGTCTGCGGTCTTCTCGCCCCGTGCGAACCGCGCATCCGCGTCCAACTGGACACGTTCTTTGACCAGTTGCTGCCTTGGTCGGCCCACCACCCTGCGCGTACCTCGTGTACCGGGCATACCGCAAGGATCAAGAACCGTCACGACCAGCCGCTATCACCAGTTCAACCTCAGTAACTTGGCTTGGTGGCCGCAGCGTAGAGAGCAAGTGAGGAGCGGCCTCCCCGGAAGAACTCTCAGGAAGACCGCTCCAAGCGGACGGAGCCGCCACTCAGTCAGCTCTCGGCGGTCCCGCCGTGCTCGTCCTGAGATATTGCGTTGCTGCCGGATACCTGGGAGATGGCGGGCTTGTGGCCGTTCCCGTGCTCATCGGCTGAAGCCGCCACGGTGCCGAGGGCCGTTGCCGCTCCGGCCAGGGTGAGTACGGCGAGTGTCTTCTTGGTGCGCAACAGTATGGAGCGGGTCATTGCGACTCCTATTGCTCGGGGGTGTAGTGCACATTTCGGTGTACGTATCCGGCGGGTGTTGCTGATCGCGATGCTCAGGCCGGGACTGAGCGGGTACCTTGGCCTGGACTGTGATGTAGCTCCAGGCCAAGGAGCGGACAGCCGGAAGGGCCGACTTCGACGGCTCCCCCTCCGTGCCGTCGATGTCGGCCCCATACCTGGCAGGGCGAGCCCCCGTGGTCTTCCCCTTGGCTCCCCCGTGCCCAAGGGTTTTCGCTGCCCTACGGCTTCAATCAGGTCGGGAGTTCGGCTTGGTCGATTGGAACTCCCGACCGACTGCATTTGACGAGTCTGTCTGAGGCCCGCCTAGTTCATTCAGGCCGGCTCGGAACCCGAGTGGTCGTCCTGTGGAACGAGAGGGGTGCCCTTCCCCTTGTCGGCCTTCGGCGGCAGCGGGGACGCGGCGAGCCCGGTGGTTCCGCCGGAGTGGTCGTCCGCGGGCGTGGGCACGATGGGCTTGAGGGTGTTTTCGTCGCTCATGTTCATCAACTCCGTTGGTCAGTGCGAGTCGTATGGTACGGCGGGGATTGCAGAGCCCATCCGGCGACTCCCCCGAAGATCGCCGGATGGGCATGTTTCAGGGCTGGTCCCCTGAAGTGAGGCTTCAATCGCCTCACCACGACCCGCCTGCCCCCCGACGCGACGGATCGCTGTACTTAAGAGTGGCGGTCGGCGATAAACGATCGATGAACGGGCACGTGACGGGGCTGATGCGGCGCTTTCGAGGTGCGGCGGTGGGTCAGACGGCAGCCATCTCGAGCAGGCCACGGACGTCCGTGGCCTCTTTCGAGTAGCCCAGCTGCTCGAAGACGGACAGGGCCTCCGACCAGCAGGCACGGGCTCGCCCTTGTTGTCCTAGTGCGTTCAGGCAGCGCCCGAGCACGGTGAGGACACTGCCTCGTCGCCAGTCCCCGCTGATGCCGCGCATCTGTGCCAGGGCATGCTCCGCATGGGCCGCTCCCTGGGCGTGGTCCTCGGCGGCGAGGTAGAGCCCTGCCATGCGGTGCAGAGTCCAGGCCTCCCACATGCGCTGGCGGTTGGCGCGGAATATCGGGAGTGCCTCGTTGAACTGAGCGAGGGCTTCCTCGTACCGTCCGGCTCCGGTGAGGGCCAGTCCATACGAGTACAGTCCGTTGGCCAGTCGCCAAGAGACCTTGACTTCCCGGTAGATGGCAACACTCTGCTCGGCCAGTCGTACTGCGGACCGAGGCCGTCCGGTGTCGGTGTGGACATTTGCGAGGTTACTCAAGGCGCTGGCCTCACCTGGGCGGTTGCCGTCCTTGCGGAACCAGCCGAGGGCTTGGTTGATGTATGTCTCGGCGTCGTCGTAGCGATGTTGATAGGTGGCGGTGATTCCCCGGATGTTCGAGGCATGGCAGCAGGGGATCGGATCCTGGCTTTCTTGACCGAGGCCAACTGCGTGTGTGGCGTGCTCGTCCGCTTTGACGAATCGCCCGGACAGCATGTATACGTGCGCCAGAACGGTGTGTGCACGCCCTTCGGCCCGGGCGTCGCCCGCTGCCTGGGTGGCGGTCAGGAGCGCCGTCGCAGCTTGCTCGTACAGCCTGGAGTAGGCACCCGACTCCGTCAGGTCCTTGGCCGCCCGAAGGAGATCTACCGCCCGCCGCAAAGTATCGCCCGATGCGCTGGCGTGCTGCAGTACGCACGCCAGCAGGCAGCCGGCTTCGGCGTAGAGCCAGTCGCCGGCGGCACCGCGGTCCGTGAAGACGAGTCCTGGGTGGGCCGTAGGCGTCAGGTGCTTGAGCAGTTGCTGCCCCGGCCGCTCCAGCACGTACACCCCGGCGGCGGTGGCGAGGTAGAAGTCCAGCAGCCGCGACATCGCGGCCTCCCGTTCGGCCGGCGGCTGTTCGTCGCGCTCCGCGCAGGAACGCGCGTAGAGCCGTAGGAGGTCGTGGTAGCGGTAGCGGCCCGGTGCGGCGGATTCCAGGAGGGAGGTGTCCACCAGGGACTCCAGGAGTTCCTCCGTGGCCTCCAGGTCCAGGTCGAGGACGGCGGCCGCGGCGGCCAGGGAGAAGTCGGGGCCGTCGGGCAGGCCCAGGAGGCGGAAGGCGCGGGCCTGGGCGGGTTCGAGTTGGCCGTAGCCGAGTTCGAAGGAGGCCTTGACGGCGAGGTCGCCGGCGCGGAGTTCGTCGAGGCGGCGGCGTTCGTCGCCGAGTTTGCGGGCCAGGACGGAGACGGTCCAGGTGCGGCGGGCGGCCAGCCGGGAGGCGGCGATGCGGATGGCCAGCGGGAGGAAGCCGCAGGCGGCGACCACGTCCATGGCCGCGTTGCGTTCCGCGCCGACGCGTTCGTCGCCGACGATGCGGGTGAAGAAGGCCAGGGCCTCGTCGGGGCTCATCACATCGAGGTCGACGAGGTGGGCGCCGGCCAGGTCGAGCATGCGGGTGCGGCTGGTGACCAGGGCGGCGCAGCCCTCGTTGCCGGGGAGGAGCGGGCGGACCTGGGCGGCGTCGCGGGCGTTGTCGAGTAGGGTCAGCACGCGGCGGCCGTCGAGGGTGGAGCGGAAGAGGGCGGAGCGTTCCTGGAGGCCCTCGGGGATGGCCGAGTCGGGGATGCCGAGGGCGCGCAGGAAGGCGCCCAGGACCGCTTCGGGTTCGGCGACGACGGGGCCGGTGCCCTGGAGGTCGACATAGAGCTGGCCGTCGGGGAAGTGCCGGCGGGCGGCGTGGGCGACGTGTACGGCGAGGGTGGTCTTGCCGACGCCGCCGATTCCGGCGACCGCGGAGACGGCCATGACGCGGCCCTCGGCGGTGGCGAGTTGGTGGCTCAGCTCGTCGACGAAGGACGCCCGGCCGGTGAAGTCGGAGACCGTGGCGGGGAGCTGGGCGGGGCGGATGAAGGCGGGTCCGGCCAGGGAGCGGTCGGTGCTGGTGAAGTGGACGGTGAGGTCGGCGTCGCCCTGGAGGATGCGCTGCTGGAGTTCGGAGAGTTCGGGGCAGGGGTCGACGCCCAGCTCGTCGGCCAGCAGGCGGCGGGTGTCGGTGTAGACGGCCAGGGCCTCGGCCTGGCGGCCGCTGCGGTAGAGGGCCAGCATTAACAGTTCGCGCAGTCGCTCTCGCAAAGGGTGGGCGGCGGTGAGCGCGGTGAGTTCGGAGACGGCCTCGGCGTGACAGCCGACCTCGAGGTCCAGGTCGAGACGGGTCTCCAGGAGGGTGAGGCGCCACTCCTCGAGGCGGGTGCGCTGGGTGTCGACGAACGGTCCGGACAGCCCGGCGAGGGGTTCGCCGTCCCAGACGTCCAGCGCCTCGTTGATCAGCTCGCGGGCGTGGTTGCGGTTGCCCGCGGCGCGGGCCTTGTCGGCCTCGGCGGCCAGCCGCTCGGCGGTGTCGGTGTCCAGGCGGTCCACGCCCACCCGCATCGCATAGCCGCCGGCCTCGCTGACCAGGGCGTCGGCGTCGGGGCCGAAGGCCTTGCGCAGCCGGGAGGCATAGGTGCGCAGTGCGGCGAGCGCGGCGTGCGGGGGTTCCTCGCCCCAGAGGGCGTCCACCAGCTCGGCCGCGGTGGCGGTGCGTCCGCCGCGCAGCAGCAGGGCGGCGAGCAGCGCCCGCTGCTGTGGTGAGCCGGTCTGGAGCGGCTCGTCGCCGCGCCAGGCACGGACGGGCCCGAGCACGGTGAAGCGCAGCAGCTGCCCGTGCCCTGTGTCGCCGGCCATGGTGACCCCCTGCTTGTCCTGCTCGGTGGCACCGGTCAGTCTGCCTTGTCCTGGGCCTCTGCGTCAGCACCGGTCCGGCCTCTCCACAAGGCCTCCCAAGGGCCGGCGCCCCCAAGTTGCTGACGGGTCATCAGCTCGGCAGTAACGTGTCCGGCATGGAGAGCTTCCCCAAGATAATCTCGGTGGACGACCATACGGTCGAGCCCCCCGGCGTCTGGCGGGACAGGCTACCGGCGAAATTTCGCGACATCGGACCGCGCACCGTACGGGCCCCGGTGCGGGAAATGACCTTTGTGGGCGGCAGGTTCGCGCCGGAGATGGGTGACCCCGGCGAGGACGGTCCGCCGGCGGACTGGTGGATCTATGAGGATTTGCGCCGTCCGCTCACTCGGCTGGATACCGCCGTCGGATTCTCCAGGGAAGAGGTGACGCTGACCGGGATCACCTATGAGGAGATGCGGCCGGGCTCCTACAGTGTGCCCGACCGGCTGGCCGACATGGACGTCAACCATGTTCAGTCGGCGCTCTGTTTCCCGACATTTCCGCGTTTCTGCGGACAGACCTTTACCGAAGCCACCGACCGTGAACTGGCGTTGCTGTGTGTACGTGCCTACAACGACTGGATGGTCGAGGAGTGGTGCGGCCGCGCGCACGGCCGTCTCATCCCGCTGACCCTCATCCCGCTGTGGGACGCCGAGCTCGCCGCCACGGAGGTGCGGCGCAACGCGGAGCGGGGCGTGCGGGCCGTCTGTTTCTCCGAGATCCCGCCGCATCTGGGCCTGCCGTCGGTGCACACCGACGCCTGGGACCCGTTCCTGCACGCCTGTGCCGAGACCGGGACCGTCATCGCCATGCACATCGGCTCCTCCTCCCGGATGCCCTCCACCTCGCCGGACGCGCCACCCGCGGTCGGTTCGGCCATCACCTTCGCAAATTGTTGCTTCTCGATGGCCGACTGGCTGCTGTCGGGGAAGTTCGACCGGTTCCCCCGGCTGAGGGTGATGTACGCGGAGGGGCAGATCGGCTGGATTCCCTACCTCCTGGAGCGCGCGGATGCGGTCTGGGCGGAGAACCGGGCCTGGGGCGGGGTGGCCGGGAAGGTGCTGCGCCCGCCGTCCGAGCTGTTCGCCGGGCATGTGTACGGCTGCTTCTTCGATGACGCCTTCGGGGTGCGCAGCCTCGATGCAATCGGTGCCGGGCAGGTCCTGTACGAGACGGACTACCCGCACTCCGACTCCACTTGGCCCAGGTCCCGGGAGGTGGCCGAGGAGCAGTTGGCGCACCTGGCCCCGGAGGTGATCGAGCGCGTGGTGCGCGGCAATGCGATCGAGCTGCTGGGGCTCACGCCGGACGGGCTCTGGGAGGGGGCCGCGGCTTCTTGACGCCTCTGGGCGGCGGTGCCACAGTCACAGCTGAATCTGACGGTTAGTCAGAACGCTGGGGACGGTGAACCACCGTGGAATTCGGGATCTTTGTGCAGGGCTATGTGCCGGCGAGCCGCTCGGCGGCCGACCCCCTGGCGGAACACCACGCACTGCTGGAGGAGGCCGAGTACGTCGTCGAGGCCGACAGGTCGGGGTTCAAATACGCCTGGGCGACCGAACATCACTTCCTGGACGAGTACTCACACCTCTCCGCCAACGATGTCTTCCTGGGCTACCTCGCCCGGGCCACCGAGCGCATCCACCTGGGCTCCGGCATCTTCAACCCCCTGCCACAGGTCAACCACCCCGCCAAGGTCGCCGAGAAGGCCGCCATGCTCGACCATCTGACCGGCGGCCGCTTCGAGTTCGGCACCGGGCGGGGCGCGGGAAGCCATGAGATCCTGGCATTCCTCCCGGATGTGGACGGGATGGACCGCACCCGGGGGATCTGGGAGGAGACCATCGCCGAGTTCCCCCGGATGTGGCTGCAGGACGAATACCGGGGCTTCCAGGGGAAGTACTGGTCGCTGCCCGCCCGCAAGGTGCTGCCCAAACCGTACGGCCCCGCCCACCCGGCCATGTGGTACGCCGCCGGATCGCCCTCCTCGTACGCCATGGCGGCGCGGAAGGGGCTCGGGGTCCTCGGATTCAGCGTGCAGAAGGTATCCGACATGGAATGGGTCGTCGACTCCTATAAGTCGGCCATCGGGGAGGCCGAGCCCATCGGCGCCTTCGTCAACGACAACATCATGGTCACCACCACCGCGATCTGCGCCGAGACCTCGCAGCAGGCGCGCCGGGTCGCGGCCGCCGGCGGGCTCAACCACCTCCAGTCGCTGCTCTTCCGCTACCACGACACCTTCCCCCGGCCCGAGGGCATCCCGCGCTGGCCCGAGCTGCTGCCCGAGTACACCGAGGAGGTCATCGAACTCCTGGTGTCCGAGGAGCTGTTGGTCTGCGGTGACCCCGACGAGGTGCTCGCCCAGTGCAAGCGATGGGAGCAGGCGGGGGCGGACCAGCTGGCGTTCGGGCTGCCGATCGGGGTGCCCTACGAGGACACCATGAAAACCATCCGGCTGATCGGGGAGCACGTGATTCCGAAGATCGACACGGATCCGGTGCACCGGACGACGCGGTTGCGGCGGGCCGCCGGTTCCTGACCCGGGATGCACGCTCCCTGACCCGGGATGCACGCTCCCTGACCCGGGATGCACGCTCCCTGATCCGGGACGCACGCTCCCTACGAGAGGACTCCCGCCATGCTCGACCACCTCATCCGCCGAGCCACCGTCGTCGACGGCACGGGAGCCCCCTCGTACGTCGCCGACGTCGGCATCCGCGAGGGCCGCATCGCCGTCATCGACACCCGCACGGTGAAGACCGGCCGGGTGGCCGAACGGGCGCGCACCGAGGAGAACGCACACGGCCTGGTCCTCGCCCCCGGCTTCATCGACCCGCACACCCACTACGACGCACAGCTCTTCTGGGACCCGTACGCCACCCCGTCCATGACCCATGGCGTCACCACCGTCGTCGGCGGCAACTGCGGCTTCACCCTGGCCCCGCTGCACCCGGCCGACGCCGACTACACCCGGCGCATGATGAGCAAGGTCGAGGGCATGTCGCTCGCCGCGCTGGAACAGGGCCCGCCCTGGGACTGGGCGTCCTTCGCCGACTACCTCGACGCGCTGGACGGGCGGATCGCCGTCAACGCCGGCTTTATGGTCGGCCATTGCGCACTGCGCCGCCGGGCGATGGGCCCGGCCGCCGTGGGCGGCACGCCCGACGAGCGGCAGACCCGGCGGATGCTCACCCTGCTGCACGAGGCGATGGACGCCGGTGCCTGGGGGCTCTCCACCACCCGGTCGACCACCCACACCGACGGCGACGGCAACCCGGTGGCCTCCCGCCACGCGCTCCCCGGCGAACTGCTGGCGCTCTCCCGGGCGGTGGGAGAACACCCGGGCACCCAGCTGGAGGCCATCGTGACCGGCTGCCTGGACCGGTTCACGGACGAGGAGATCGCCTTGCTGACGGCGCTGACCGCCGCCGCCGGACGCCCGCTGAACTGGAATGTGCTCACCATCGACGCCACCGTCCCCGACCGGGTGCCCCGCCAGCTCGCCGCGAGCGAACGGGCCCGCGCGGCCGGCGGCCGGATCGTCGCACTCACCATGCCGGTCCTCACCCCCATGAACATGTCGCTGGGCACCTTCTGCGCCCTGAACCTCATCCCCGGCTGGGGCGACACCCTCTCCCTGCCCGTGCCCCGGCGCATCGACCGGCTGCGGCAGGCGGACGTCCAGGCGGAGCTGCTGCGCCTTGCGCACGGTGAAGCGGCCGGTGTCTTCCGGCGGTTGACCGATTTCCCGCACTATGTCATCGGCGACACCTATGCCAAGGAGAACGAGGGCCTGACCGGCCGGGTGGTGGCCGACATCGCGGCCGAGCGCGGTCTGGACCCGTTCGCCTGCCTGGTGGAGATCTGCGCCGCCGACGAGCTGCGCACCGTCCTGTGGCCGATGCCCACCGACGACGACCCGGCCAGCTGGGCGCTGCGGCGGCGCACCTGGGACCACCCGGACGTACTGCTGGGCGGCTCGGACGCGGGGGCGCACCTGGACCGGATGTGCGGGGCCCCGTACCCCACCCGCTTCCTCGGGGACTGCCTGCGGGGACGGCGGCTGGTGCCGCTGGAGCGGGCGGTGCGGATGCTGACCGACGACCCCGCGCGGCTCTTCGGGCTGCGCGAGCGCGGGCGGATCGCCGAGGGCTGGCGCGCGGACCTGGTGCTCTTCGACCCGCGCCGGGTCGACGCGGGGGCGGCAACCCTGGTGCACGACCTGCCGGGCGCGGCCGCCCGGCTGGACTCCCGGGCGGTGGGGGTGGTGAGTGTACGGGTCAACGGTGTGGAGACGGTGCGGCACGATGTGGTGACGGGGACGCTGCCGGGGGCGGTGCTGCGGTCGGGGCGGGACACGGAGACGGTGGGGACGGAGGAATGACGGCAATGGGTCGATCGCGGGCGGCCGGGCCGGTACGGTAGTCCCGACCGCATGCTCACCCGGCAGGGCAGCTGGGCGCTTGCACCAGCCAGGTGCGAGAGGAGCATGGGGAAACCCACCGCCGAGGGCACGGCGGCGGGTTCCGTAAGAAGGTTCATGATGACCGGGTGTCCCCCCACCAAGTTTTCTGGTGGGGGTCCACCGGTTCGGACATCATGGGCGGTGCCGCGTCTCCAGCCACGACCGGACGGCCGCTACGATGACCGCCCCCAGCATGGGGGCGGTCCAGCGGTACAGCCGGTACGAGCGGGCCCTGAAACGGGACCAGTCCTTCTTCTTGCGATGGTGCACTTCCGCGCCTTTCTGCCGGGTGGGCAGTCGCCCGCCAGTGGTCAGACCCTCCGGACGGAGGGCCCGGCCATGGGCGCGGCCGTTCCCGGCGCAGCCGCGACAGCCGCGCCCCAGTCAGGCCCTCCCCCAGGGGAATGGCTGACCGGTGCGGGTGCCCCGGACAGGCGGACACATCAGTGCATCATCGAGTCGGAGCATAGCGCGCACATCCCAACACCCATGCGGGGAACGCGGGTTGCCGATCACAACTGATCGGAGGATTACGGGTCTGCCCGTTTGGGCGGCGCCGACTCAGGACTTGAGCTTGGGCATGCTCGTCTTGGCCGTCGCCTCCACCCACTTGGTGCCGTCCTCGACCGTGGGCGGTGTCCGGTCCTTGATCGTGGAGATGTATGAGTACCAACTCACCTGGTAGGTCAGCGCCCCGTCGCGCACCCCCAGGGTCACCGAACGCCAGCCACCGGTGGTGTTGAAGTTGTCCTCCGTGGTCAGATACGCCTCGTCGCCATAACCGTCGACCTTGGTCACCTTGATCTTGGAGTCGCGCTGTGCGGCCGTCTGCCAGGTCGCCGCGAACTCCGGTGCCGGGTCGGACTTCTTGTGGATGGAGGCCTGCACCGTCACCGTGGCATCGGCATAGTTCGAACCGGTGACCTCAAGGCCCTGACTGCAGTACATGACGTCCAGCGCGTCGCTCTTGGCCGTGTACTTGGTGGTGCCCGTCGGCCTGGAGTCGGTTTGCGGATAGTGCTCCTTGAACGAGGAGATATCGGTCGCGGCACAGGCGTCGGACTGCACCTGGTAGCCACGGGTGTCGACCTTGGCGTCGTCGTCCTTCTTGTCGAGCAGGAACGCCCAGCCGGCCCAGGCGGCGGACGCCACCACCGCACCGACCACCGCCCAGAGCGCGGCCTTGCCCGCGCGGCCCCCGCCTCCGCCGCCACCCCCGCCACCGGTCGGCGGGACCGTCGGTACCGGCGGCACGGGCCCGCCGAAGCCGGGCGTCGGCTGTGCATAGGGGTTGCCCTGGGGTGGCACGGGCTGGCCATAACCACCTACGGAACCGGGATGCGGGTACGCGTAGTTGGTGCTGGGCTGGTCGGAGGCAGGCGGCGTGGACATGTCGAGGAGGGTACTGGGCGGGTGGAAGATTGCGCATCTATTGGACGCAGTGCTGATGCGGATGGGCCGGGTCGGCGGGGCAGGCGAAGACGCACATGGTGCTCCACCGCCCGACGACCACCTCGGTGGGCGTACTGCAGCCATGGGTCCACCCGGCCGCCCGCTCCTCCATGGGCACCCAGCTGCAGTCGCGGCCCTTCCGCTCGCCGGAGTCGATGGTGAGGAGGGGCGCCATCTCCTGCCCGCATGCGCACACCAGGTGCGCGGGACCGGTCACGTTCCAGTGGGTGTAGCCGCCCACCTTCCAGCCGGGTGCGACCGAGAAGTCGCTGTCGTAGTCGAGCGGCTCGGCTCCCTCGCCCGATTCGCTCTCGGCCTGCTCGGCCAGGCGCTCTTCCCACTCCTCGATGCGCTCCTGGAGATCCTCGGGGAGCAGCTCGACATATTCGTGTTCCACGACCTGTTCGGGGTGGAGCACGCAGGGCTCGGCCACATAGCCGCGAAATCCGACGACGGGCGGCTCCGGCTGGTCCGCCAGGATCTCGGTGACCTCCTCGGAGCGGCGCCACCGCAGGTGGAGGGCCATCTCATAGCCGCTGCCATGGGCGTCGAACGGGCACCAGAGGATCTGCAGCAGATCGGTGTCCGCCGGGCCGGCCGGGAGGCCGGGTATGTCCCGTCGGTGGAGCTGGGCCAGGGCCAGCATCGGGATCGGGTCGGTGTCGGCCAGCCAGGGGGCATGGCGGCCCTCGCACAGTGACTGCAGGAGCTCGCGCTCCTCGTCCGTGGGCCCGGCGGTTTCGCCGGGTGCGGGGGTGCGCGTCCAGGCTTCGGCCAGGATCCGGCGTTCCCGGTGGACGTCCGCCATCCGGTGGCCGTGGGCCCGGTCGTGTGGTTCGGTACACATCGGCCAGGGCTCGTCACGGGGCCAGAGCAGGGGCCCGCCGATCGAGCTGTCCCGGGGGCCGGGGTTTCCGGGGCGTGGGTGCAGCCGGGTGGTGGTCCGCCGGTATGCGGCGAGTTCGGGGAAGATCCGCTCAATGTCCAGCGGGCGGGTGGGGGTTGTCCGGGTCCGGGGCATGGGCGGCCTTTCCTGTGAGGATTGATCGGGATTTGTGATGACCGGGTTCGCCGATCACATCTTGGTCGGGGTCGTGCGGACGGGTTGACTTGGGGTTGTCGGGCGGACGGGCCGCCCGGCAGGACGGAAGGGCGGCACCCCATGAACATCAGCACCGAGCCCAAGGACGTTGTGCGGCGCTACTTCGACGCGCTGGTGGGTGGCGACCAGCAGGTGATCTGGGACTCCTGGGCCGAGGACGGCAGCTGCTGGTACGCGGGCGAGCTGCCGATCTCGGGGACCTGGCAGGGCCGGGACCAGGTGATCAACGGGTTCCTGGCGACCGCCTTCGCCCACCTCGACCCGGAGCGGGAGGTGGGGGTGAAGGTCACCAATATCTTCGGCGAGGGCGAGCAGGTCTTTGTCGAGTGGGACTCCTGGGCGACCGGCAAGACCGGCCGGCCGTACGACCAGAAGAACAGCGGTGTCTTCACCGTCCGGGACGGGAAGATCGTCAGCATGCGCGAGTACGCCGACACCCAGCACTGGGAGCGGGCGCTGGTGGCGTAGTCCGCCGTGCGGGGCGCGGGGTGATGACCTACGGTCAATACATGATCGCTCATGGTGACCATTCCCGCCGTAGCTTCATAGGCTGGGCGGCCGCCCTCGGTGGTGGGGCGGTTGCGGCCGCTTCGCCCGCGTCCGCGCTGGAGCGGATCGGCCGGGGCCGGCCGGTCACCCGCGTGTACTACATCGCCGCGGATACCGTGACCTGGGACTACGCCCCGCAGGACCGTAACCTCGTCACCGGGAAGGCCTTCACGGAGGCCGAGAAGGACTTCACCCGGCCGGGACGCAATCGGCTGGGCGCGGTCTTCGAGAAGTCGGTCTATCGCGAGTACACCGACTCGACCTTCAAGAAATTGGTCCACCGTCCGCAGCGCGACGCATATATGGGACTCCTGGGTCCGGTGATCCGGGCCGAGGTCGGGGACACGATCAAGGTGGTGTTCAGGAACAACACCCCGTTCCCCACCTCCATGCATCCGCATGGCGTCTTCTACACCAAGGCGAATGAGGGGTCACCGGGCAACGACGGAAGCCCGGACGGTGACAAGACCGACCTCTATGTGTATCCCGGGGATACCTACACCTATATCTGGCAGGTCCCCGAGCGGGCGGGACCGGCGCCCGGCGACCCTTCGTCCATCGGGTGGCTCTATCACGATCACAGCGTCGACATGGGAGTGCCCGGCACGCATGCCGGGCTGGTCGGCCCGATCGTGGTGACCCGGCGAGGGAAGGGCGGTCGTGACGGTTCGCCGCTCGATGTCGACCGTGAAGTGTTCGCGGTATTCACCGAGTTCGACGAGAATCTCAGCTCCTACCGGAAGCGCAATATCGACCGCTTCGGTGACCGGGACACCGACTCGTCGTCCAGGGAATTCAGATTCGGCAACCGGAAGTCATGCGTCAATGGCTATGTGTTCGCCAATGGCCCGCGCGGCACGTCCAGCGCCCACCCCGCCCTGACCATCGACAGGGGCAGGCTGGTCCGCTGGTATGTCATCGGCCTCGGCGGACAGGAGGACGCCCACAGCCCGCACTGGCACGGCAATACCGTGGTGTGGCGCGGTCATCGCGCGGATGTGGTGAGCGTGTTCCCCGCGACGGTGGTGACCGCCGATATGCGTCCCGACAACCCGGGCACCTGGCTCTTCCACTGCCATGTGGACGAGCACATGATGAACGGCATGATCACCCGCTATCAGGTGCGGTAGCGGCTGATCCGGAGGCGTTGGCGATCCGTGAACGGGACCGCCTCCGGCCGCCGTTCTCACACCAGTTCGCTGCCCACGTTCCGCATCATGCGCTGCAGCACCCTGAGCGTCGTTGCGTAGTCCGCTTCGTCGATGCCCTCGTGGATCTGCTCGCGCCACTCGGGCGCGTGCGACTGGAGATCCGCGCGGGCCGCGTCGCCGGTCTCGGTGATCCACAGCTGTCCGTCGCCGTCCCGGGTGATCCAGCCCCGGGCCAGCAATGTCGCGGTCTCCGCGGCCAGATCGTCCTCGGGCCGCAGGAACGTCTCCATGGCGTCGGCCAGTTCCGGGACGGTCATGCCGTGCCCGTCCACCGAGATGTCGTTCTTCGACAGATGCCGGAGTATCCAGAACTGCGGCTGGGTGAACCCTTGCCCGGCCTGCTGCCGCCGGATGAAACCGATGACCTCTTCGTAGGCCAGCCTGGTCCAGTATGCGACCGGCTGGGCAATCAGCTCTTCCGGCGAGTATTCCTTGATTTCCACGGCAGCGCTCCCTCTTCGAACGATCACTTGTTGAGATCACGCTAGAACCTCAAGCGCGCTTGTGGTCAATGTCTGCCTCTGACGACATTGCGTGGGTCGTCCAGCCACACGCGTTGTCCGTTGCCATCCACGGTCAGGCCGAATCTGGATCGTTCCGGTTTCCCGAGTTCGTGCCAGCGGAGGAATACCGTTCGGACCTCTTCCCAGAGCGAGCGAGTGCCGTACTGCTCCACCTCGTATGTCTCCTGGCCGGGGGCGTAGCCGACAGTTGCCCAGGATTTGCCGTCGTCGGCGATGAACCACAGGGTGGCCTCCGCACCATTGTCGGCCTCGCACCAGCGGTACCACACATCGGTGAGGACGAGACCGGTGAAGAATGCGGGATCATCCTGGATGACGTTCTGCGGTTCGATGTCGGTCGTGCCCTTCACCCCCTCTTCTCCGGGGCGGAAGTTCCGGAGACTTCTGGTGCCGGGCCGCTGGGTGCGATCCCACATGAAGGCCGGGTCGCCGGAGAAGGAGCCCTGAGCCTTCCCGTCCACCACGTCCAGCGTGGCGAAAGAGCCGGTGAAGAAGCTGCTGCCCCAGGGGGTGACGATGCGGCCGTTGGGGCACTGTTCCAACCACGCTCGTGGCACCTCCCGCACGGTGCACGTACAGATGATGCGGTCGTAGGGTGCGCCGGGGTGATGTCCGTCTCTGCCGTTGCCGAGCACGGTGGTTGGGCGGTAGCCGGCTCTCTTGAGATTGTCCACGGCTATGGACAGAAGGCCTGCATCGATCTCCACGGTAGTCACGTTGGCGTCACCCAGCCGGTGGGAGAGCCAGGCGGCGTTGTAGCCGGTCCCGGTTCCGATTTCCAGCACTTTCTGTCCCTCGCGCACGGCGAGCAGGCCCAGCATCTCCAGCATGATCGACGGCATCGAGGATGATGAGGTGGCCAGCCTGAACTCTCGGTTCTCGATGGGATTTCCGTCGTTCACCTGCGTCACGAGTGGTACGTCGGAGTAGACGGACTCGAGCCAACGGGCGGGGTTGGCAGTGTGGTTGTGTCCGTCGGTGATCTCGGGGATGAACTGAGCGCGGTCCACGGACGCGACGGCGTCCCGCCAGGCCGGGGTGACGGCCCCGATGCCTTCCAGGTGCTGAAGAAGCTGTTCCCTCGTGCTCATTGGCCTCACTTCTTCGGGGGCTCGTATGGCTTGGTCGGACCCGGCGGCTTGTCGCGGTGGCCGTCGCTGTCGGATGTGTCCGGCCTGCCGGAGTGATCTCCGCCCTTCTTGGCCATGGATTTTCTCGCTTTCTGTGTCCGTGAGAGTCAGGCGATTGTCTGCTACTCGTCCAGGCAGTCCGCGAGGCGGCGGGCGGTGCGGCCGAGGTCGTTCATATGTTCTGCAGTCGCCTGTGTGGTGGGGTGGCTTACGCGGTGGATGTCGTCCTGGGCGCGGTTGATGAGCGCGGTCCACCGGATCCAGGGGTCGGTGCCGCGTTCGAGTTGATCGGTGCGGTTGCGCGCCTCGTGGAGCATGCGCTGGATGTGTCCGCGCAGCGTGTCGGTGATCTCGTGGATCTCCCTGATGCGGGGAGGGCGCAGGCGTTCCTGCAGGGCGCGGCGGATGGTGGCGCGGATCGTGACCAGATCGAGGGGATCGGTCTCGCCGGTCATCATCGGGGTGATTGAGGGATGTTGATGCGTGGTGGGGTAGTCGTTGTCGTTGGTCTGAGGCATGAGCGATCGGCAACTTCCGTTCTGGTGGCGCAGGTTTCCCCTGCCGTGCTGCCGAAGCTAGGGAAGGGACGCGTCTGTGCACCATGAGATTGCAGACGATTGCAGTCAGGTCACCCGAGCGAGTTGATCGCCGTGACGATCAGCGTCCGAGCATCGTTCCCGTACACTGCCATCTTGGACAGCGCGGCGAATGCGCGGGCATAGGTGGCTATTTCGCTGGGCTCTGTGACAGTAACTTTCGCTGTCAGCAGTTCCACGTGCACTCGCTGATCGTCGAACATCGTGAAGGTCTCCTGCCCCCACATGCGACGCAGCGACTCGCGTGGAATGACGCCGAGCGAGAGATTTGGTAGTGGCATGACAGCCAGCAGGTAGGCGAGTTGGGCCGCCAGGACATCGGCATTACCGAATTGGTAGTAGAGGACATCCTCCTCGACCAGCAGCGCAAAGCTGTGACCTCCCTGCCGGATGACCTGGGAGCGCGAGGCGCGAGCCGAGGCGGCTTCTGTTGTGTCGTCAGGCAATCGGCGGAACTCTGCGATGACTGTCAACAACGCCTTTGCGTAGCACTCAGTTTGCAGCACCCCGGGCATGACTCTTGATGAGTAGACGCGAAAGTGGCGTGTCCGCTCGTACAGCGGGATGTATGACTCCTGAAGCCTCCGGAGCCCTGTGCGCTGCAACCTCCGCCATTGGACGTACATGGATTCGGCTGTGCGGTTCGTCGCAATCAGGTCATCCATCTGATCCGAGGCACCACACGCCCGACACCAGGCTCGCAGGTCATCGTCCGAGGGTGCGGTCCGAGCGTTCTCCAGACGAGAGGACTTCGCAGGATGCCATCCGCATGCCGCAGCCACATCCCGACCAGTCAGCCCTGCATCGAGCCTCAACTCCCGTAAGCGCGCGGCGAGAAGCTCGCGGGCAGCTTGAGCGCTCGATGAGGGTGACGTGGACACGAGTTGCTGATCCTGTGGTGCTGCGGCTCAGACCTTGTACTGCTCATGCGGGACGGCTCGATCCCACACTGTTTCGAAGGCGGCGGTACATAGGGCCACCACCGCAGGATCAACTCTGATCTCCGGTCCGGCGGAGGCGCCGTTGCCGGTGAAGTGGTTGAACCTGATGACCTGGTTGTCGAAGAGCCAGAAGTCGTTTCCAGGCAGCGCGATGTCCGATGCGTGTTGCCGGGGAAGCCAACGAACTGATTCCCCAGCCTCGATATTCAGCGGAGTTCCGGCATGCTCGAATCGGATGTACTCGGACACCGGCTCGGAAATGATGCGGGCCCGACGTACGTTCACGCCACGGGCGACCGTCTCGGATACGAGGTCGAGCCAATCTCGCCTACGGCCCGTACGGTCGTGCCGACTGCTGTCATCCCCGGCTTTCCATGCCTCGAACTCTGCCGCCTCGGCTGCGATGCCGTAGGAGTCGCGCATCTCCAAGTGAACGGCTGACTGATGACAGTCGGCGATCATCTCAGAGAAGCTTGGCGTGCTGTTCTGCGGCATCGCATGCCTTCCTCACCAGGGGGACCATTCGGGCCGGAATCCTGACTACTGCCTCACTGTCAGGGATGTGGCCGGCCTCAAGACATTTCTTTTGAGTGCTCTCGTCCGCCTTCCACCCCTGAAAAACCATGTCAGCGTTTTCGTCATCGACCCAAACCGTTGGGCACTCATCGCCATCGGTGTTGGGATCTTTCCCGAAGAACTGTAGTGCCATGACCAACTCCTTCATGGGGGTCACGCTTGGCGTGACGAGCGTCACTTGGCCGAGGAGGTGAGTCAAGGGTGCATGGGAGCACGATGGCCGAGCGTTGCAGGTGGCTCGCTGGCTCTGCTGGCGAAGTGCCGGATCGAGGGTGGCAGGACCCGGCGTGCCGCGAACCGGCCCAGCTGGACGCCTAGTTAAAGAATGTGGGGAAAAACCAAACCCCACCAACCAGCCTGCGTCACTCCATCAGGTGACTTGGTGGCAGGCGCCGGGAACGGCGCGGTACGGTCGCGGCACAACCCCACACACGACGACGGCCCCCGACCGGGACGGGCATCCCAACCGAGGGCCTGATCATCGAGGAAGAGAGAAGCTTCCCTATGACTGACGCGCATTCTAGCGCCCGTCCCTCCGCGCGCACTGGGCAACCACCCGCCGGGGTGACCCATATCCGGCACCGCCATGACACGCACTTCACCGTCGTCGGCAACCACCTCGCCCAGCACCCCGACCTCTCGGCCGTCGCGATCGGTATCGGCGTGTACATCCAGTCGCTGCCCGATGGGGCCACCGTGGGCATCAAGGACCTCACCCGCCGCTTCGACGAGGGCGAGATCACCATCGCTCGCGCGCTCAAGCAGCTGGAGAAGGCCGGATATTTGGAGCGCAAGCGCGTCCGCACCGACGAGGGCCGCATGGTGACCGTCACACGCTGGTACGAGCGCCCGGGTGCCGTGCCGCGTGAGCGAGTCGACCTGGTGAAGCGGCGCCCCGCGCCCGTCGTGGCGCCCGTGCGGGAAGCCCCGCCGCTGCCCGGGCGGGAGCGTCCCGCCGAGCCCCCGCTGCCGCCCGTCGACGAGCCTGCCGCCGAGCTGCTGGCGGGGTTGCGCCGCCGTGATCCGAGGCTGCTGTTGTCGGAGAAGGACGTGCGGCGCCTTGCACCCGATGTCCGGGCCTGGCTCGACCGGCGGATCGGCCCCGCGCAGATCACCCGCACCCTGACCGCCGATCTGCCGGTCGGTGCCATCACCTGGCCCGCCCGGCTGCTGGCCTACCGGCTGGCGAACTGGCTGC
Organism: Streptomyces xingningensis; assembly: GCF_054957865.1. Taxonomy (NCBI): domain Bacteria; kingdom Bacillati; phylum Actinomycetota; class Actinomycetes; order Kitasatosporales; family Streptomycetaceae; genus Streptomyces; species Streptomyces xingningensis. The sequence continues at coordinate 85,049 of NZ_JBDJPF010000018.1, read as the reverse complement.
CGCCCGCGCTCCCCGCCGGCCCGGTCGAGCCACGGCCGGAAGCGCCCGCCAGGCCGCTGCCGTTCCAGACCTGCGACGGCTGTGAGCGCGCCTTCCGGGCCGACCGGCCCGGCCTTTGCCGGGACTGCCGCCAGGGCGGGACAGCGGTGGACGAGGCGGCGTAGGGGGATCAAACCTCCTTGAGGCGACCGGAGTTGGCCATCGCTGCCATCGGCCCGGCCGGACCTCAGCGCAGCGCGCGGAAGAAGGCCCGGATGTCCTCGACGAGCAGCTCGGGCGCCTCCATGGCGGCGAAGTGGCCGCCCCGGTCGAATTCCGACCAGTGCACGACCTTGTGCTCGCGTTCGGCGATCCGCCGGACGCCCGGATCGCCGGGGAAGACGGCGACGCCGTGCGGCAGCGCCGAGTACTCGGCGGCGGCGCCCCATGCTTTCGCCGTCTCCTTGTACAGGCGGGCCGACGATGCGGCGGTCCCGGTGAACCAGTAGATGCTGATGTCGGTGAGCAACTGGTCGACGTCCACCGCGTCTTCGGGCAGTTCCCGCGCCGGGTCGGTCCACTCCTTGAACTTCTCGGCGATCCACGCCAGCTGCGCGGCGGGCGAGTCGTGCAGGCCGAACGCCAGGGTCTGCGGCCGGGTCGCCTGGATCATCGCATAGCCTGCGCGGTCCTGGTCCTGGTACTGGCCGAGTCGGGCGAGTTCGACTTCGGTGAGCCCCTCGAACTCGGCCGGGTCGCCGGTGGGGAAGCCGAGGGCGCCGTTGACATGCACGCCCACGACATGCGCGGTGTCGGCGCGGCCGAGCATCGGTGAGATGACCGCGCCGCTGTCGCCGCCCTGCGCGCCGTAGCGCTGGTAGCCGAGGCGACGCATCAGCTCGGCCCACGTCCGGGCGACCCGGTTCAGATCCCAGCCGGGCTCGGTGGTCGGCCCGGAGAAGCCGAATCCGGGGATCGACGGGGCGATGACATGGAACGCGTCGGCCGGATCGCCGCCGTGCGCGGCCGGGTCGGTGAGCGGCCCGATGACCTTCATGAACTCCGCGACCGAGCCGGGCCAGCCGTGCGTAATGATCAGCGGGAGCGCATCCGGCTCGGGCGAGCGGACGTGCAGGAAGTGGATGTTCTGCCCGTCGATACGGGTCGTGAACTGCGGGAAGGCGTTCAACCGTGCCTCGGCGGCGCGCCAGTCGAATTCGGTGCGCCAGTACTCGGCCAGCCGTTGCGCATAGCCGGTCGGCACGCCGTAGGACCAGTCCACCCCGGGCAGTTCGTCCGGCCAGCGGGTCGCGGCGAGCCGGTCGCCCAGGTCGTCAAGCTGCGCCTGGGGGATGTCGATACGGAACGGGCGGATCTGCGGGTCGTCGTTCATGTTTCTCATGATAGGAGTCGATTAGGACGGAGGCGGTCCTAGATGGCCGCCACGTCGGAGACGTCGGCACTGCTGCTGCGGCTGCTGTCGCCACGGCAGACGCCGGGGTACTGGCCGGGCACGGAGCTTGCCGTAGGTCAATCCCCGCCCAGGAACACCGGGTTGGTCATCGCCGCCATCGCCCCCGGCAGGGCGTCCGACGCGGCCGGGTGGCGGACCTCGGCGCGTACGTATGCCGCATACGACGGAGTGGTGCGCCACTCGATCGTCCCGGCTCCGTTCGCCGGGACGGGCGCGGTGTGGAGCGTTCCCTGGTCGGTGACGAAGGAGGCCGTGCAGCCGGGTGCGCCCGACACCTCCAGCCGGACCGCGACCTCCACATCGTGCGCGACTCGCAGCCGTTCGCCGATGCCCGCGCGTGCGCCATGGCCGTCCATGGCTGCGAAGGACAGGTCGATCTTCGAGGACTCGGCGATCCAACTGCGGCCCGCGCGAAGGGCGTCCAGCAGGGCCGGGCGGGAGAGGTCGTCGGCCAGGACGACGGTCTGCGGGAGGCCGACGACCTGGGGCTCGCGGTGGGCGTCGCTGTTGCCCATGGCGGGGAGCCAGCGGTGGTCGCCGCGGACCGCGGCGACCAGGGTGTTGTCCCATTCGGCGAGGGTGATTTCGTCGTCCGGGGTGTAGGGGCCGTTCCAGACCTCGACGACGTCGGCCTCGGCCAGGCCGAACTTCCAGTTGCAGCCGATGCAGGTGGCGTGCGGATGGGCGGGGACGACCAGGCCGCCCGCGCGGTGGATGGCTCGGGCGAAGCGGCCGAAGACGTGGTCGCGGGCGCGGTAGCGCCAGTCGGTGAAGGCGCCGGGGCCGGTGCCCAGGGCGAGGACATGGCCGTTGCGGGTGGTCACCTCCTCGCCGGTGAGGATGAGCAGGTCGTCTCCCCACAGGCCCTGCCAGGCGCCGTGCGAGGAGGTGGTGTTGTGCTCGGTGGTGGTGATCCAGTCCAGCCCGGCCGCCCGGGCCGCCGCCGCGATCTCGGCAGGGGTGCGCTTGCCGTCGGAGTGGACGCTGTGCAGGTGATTGTCGCCCCGGTACCAGGCCCGGCCCCGGCCCCTGGCCCGTTGCGGCGGGTACGCCGGGCGCGGGGTGGCGCCCTGGCGGCCGTACCGCAGGGTGATCCGCACCTGGTAGGCCAGGCCCTGCGGGGCCACCGTGTACGGGCCGAGGACGACATGCCAGGTGCCGGGGCGGACCGGGCCGGCCAGGTAGCCGGGGGTGGCCTGCTCGGCGCTGATCGAGAACTCCGTGCGGGCGCCGCCCGACCAGCCGCGAAACCCGGCGCCGCCCAGGGCGGTGCCGCGCTCGTCGAAGATGCCGATGTCACAGGCGTTGCCCTGGGTGCCGGGTGGTACGGACGGTCTGTCGTAGCCGTAGGAGACGGCGATCTCGCGGACGCCGCGCGGCACTTCAACGGGGAGGTAGACGTAGTCGGGCGCACCGGCCGGGAGCCGGCCGGTCACGACCCGGGTCTCGTCGGCGGATCCGCCGGCGTGGGCGAACGTCACGCCGTCGAGCGTAAGCGCACTCGCCGCCCCGGCGACAGCCGTCAGTTTCAGGACATTGCGTCGGTCCATCGGGCCCTCCCCGCCCCGGAAGCCTGGTGCCGACTCCGTTGTACGCCCGGGTGGCGGGCAGCGGAACGGTATGGCGGTTGACTGTTGTGTGTCGGCTGTCCGACATCGGGGCTCCGGCAGCCCGCCAGGGCTTACCGTGGGTGACCCCGCGACAGACGGAGGTGCCGAAGCATGCGGATCGCCACCACGATCTTCCTCACCGAAGAGACGATCACCCCGGTCCGGCTCGCGCGCGAGCTCGAGCAGCGCGGCTTCGCCGGGCTCTATCTGCCCCAGCACACCCACATCCCGGTCAGCCGGGACACCCCGGCGCCGATGGGCGGGCCGCTGCCGCCCGAGTACGGGCGGGCCCTCGACCCCTTTGTCGCGCTTGCCCAGGCCGCCGCCGTCACCCACCGGGTGGAAATCGGGACCGGGGTGGCGCTGGTCGCCCAGCACGACCCGGTGACCCTCGCCAAGCAGGTGGCCACGCTCGATCACCTCAGCGGCGGCAGATTCACCCTGGGCATCGGCTTCGGCTGGAATGTGGAGGAGGCCGCCGACCACGGGGTGGAGTGGGCGACGCGGCGCCGTCTGGTGCGCGACCGGATGGCGCTGATGCGCGCGCTGTGGGCCGAGGAACCGACCGCCTACCGGGGCGAGTTCGGGTCGGTGCAGGCCAGCTGGGCACACCCCAAGCCGCTGCTGCCACCGCGCGAGCGCGCGGGAGCGGACCCGCTGACCGGGCCGCGCACGCTGATCGGCGGTGGGGCCGGGCCCCGGCTGTTCGCCCAGGTCGCCGAGTACGCGGACGGCTGGATGCCGGTGGGCGGCAGCGGGCTGCGGGAGTCGCTGCCCCGGCTGCGCGAGGTCTGGGCGAAGGCGGGACGGCCCGGAGAGCCGGAGGTCGTGCCGTATGCCGTGCGGCCCTCGACGGGCAAGCTCGCCCACTTCGCCGAGCTCGGCATCGAGGAGGTCGTGGTCGGGCTGCCGGCGGGGACGGAGGGCGAGGTGCTGCGGGCGCTGGATGCGCACGCCGAGTTCCTGTGACGGTGCCGGGGCGGCCGAGGCTGCTTCTGGCGGGGCCAGGAGCTCGGTCACCTCTGACGCCCCGGGACCTCGCTCGTATGCTCGGACAATGACCTCGAGCGCACCGCGATCCACCCCGGCAGCACCCACCTCGAACGCCATGCGCCGGGCCCTCAAACGCGCCCGGGACGGGGTCGCGCTGGACGTGGGTGAGGCGGCCGTGCTGCTGCAGGCCCGCGGCGCCGACCTCGAGGACCTCTGTGCGTCGGCCGCCCGGGTGCGGGACGCCGGGCTCGAGGCGGCGGGCCGGCCCGGGGTCATCACCTACTCGCGCAGCGTCTTTATCCCGCTCACCCGCCTTTGCCGCGACAAGTGCCACTACTGCACCTTTGCCACCGTGCCCGGCAAGCTGCGCCGCGCGGGCCACGGGATGTTCATGTCCCCGGACGAGGTGCTGGCCATCGCCCGGCGCGGGGCCGAACTGGGCTGCAAGGAGGCCCTGATCACGCTGGGGGACCGGCCCGAGGACCGCTGGCCGCAGGCCCGCGAGTGGCTGGCGGCCGAGGGCTACGACGACACCATCGCCTATGTCCGGGCGATGTCGATCCGCATCCTGGAGGAGACCGGGCTGCTGCCCCACCTCAACCCCGGCGCCCTGTCCTGGACGGATATCCAGCGGCTCAAGCCGGTGGCCCCGTCCATGGGCATGATGCTGGAGACCACGGCCGAGCGGCTGTGGAGCGAGCCCGGCGGCCCGCACCACGGCTCCCCGGACAAGGAACCGGCCGTGCGGCTGCGGGTCCTGGAGGACGCCGGGCGCAGCTCCGTCCCGTTCACCAGCGGGTTGCTGCTGGGGATCGGGGAGACGCCCGAGGAGCGTGCGGAGTCGGTCTTCGCGCTGCGCCGGATCTCCCGTGCGTATCACGGCATCCAGGAAGTCATCCTGCAGAACTTCCGCGCCAAGCCGGACACGGCGATGCGCGGCATGCCGGACGCGGAGCTGGACGACCTGGTCGCCACGGTCGCGGTCGCCCGGCACATCCTGGGCCCCGCCGCCTGTCTCCAGGCGCCGCCGAACCTGGTGGACGAGGAGTTCGGGCGGCTCATCCGGGCCGGCATCGACGACTGGGGCGGGGTCTCCCCGGTCACTCCGGACCATGTCAACCCCGAGCGCCCCTGGCCGCAGATCGAGGCGCTTGCCGAGCGGTCCGCCGCCGAGGGCTTTGCACTGCGCGAACGGCTGGCCGTCTACCCGGAGTTCGTCCAGCGCGGCGAGCCCTGGCTGGACCCGCGGCTGCTCCCGCACGTCAGGGCGCTCGCGGACCCCGGGACGGGCCTGGCGAACGAGGACGCCGTGGTGCAGGGCCACCCCTGGCAGGAGCCCGAGGAGGTGTTCGTCTCCGCCGGGCGCACGGATCTGCACCGCGCCATCGACACCGAGGGCCGTACCGCCGACCGGCGCACCGACTTCGACGAGGTGTACGGCGACTGGGAGGCGCTGCGCGAGGCCGCGGCGCCGGGGATGGTGCCGGAGCGGATCGACGGCGATGTGCGCCGGGCGCTGCGGCAGGCGGCCGACGACCCGACCCGGCTGACCGACTCCGAGGCGCTGGCCCTGCTGCACGCCGACGGCCCCGCGCTGGACGCACTGTGCCGGATCGCGGACGAGCTGCGGCGGGCCACGGTCGGCGACGAGGTCACCTACATCGTCACCCGGAACATCAACTTCACCAATGTCTGCTACACCGGCTGCCGGTTCTGCGCCTTCGCCCAGCGGCGGACCGATGCCGACGCGTACACCCTCTCGCTGTCCCAGGTCGCCGACCGGGCCCAACAGGCCTGGGAGGTAGGCGCGGTGGAGGTGTGCATGCAGGGCGGCATCCATCCGGATCTGCCGGGCACGGCCTACTTCGACATCGCGCGCGCGGTGAAGGAGCGGGTGCCGGGGATGCATGTGCACGCCTTCTCGCCGATGGAGGTCGTCAACGGCGCGACGCGCACCGGGCTTTCGATCCGGGAGTGGCTCGCCGCCGCCAAGGAGGCCGGGCTGGACTCCATCCCGGGCACCGCCGCCGAGATCCTGGACGACGAGGTCCGCTGGGTGCTCACCAAGGGCAAGCTGCCCACCGCGACCTGGGTGGAGGTCGTCAGGACCGCGCATTCGCTGGGCATCCGGTCGTCCTCGACGATGATGTACGGGCATGTGGACCAGCCCAGGCACTGGCTGGGGCACTTCCGGCAGCTGGTGGAGATCCAGCGGGAGACCGGCGGATTCACGGAATTCGTGACCCTGCCGTTCATCCACACCAACGCCCCCGTCTATCTGGCCGGGATCGCCCGCCCCGGTCCGACCATGCGGGACAACCGGGCGGTGACGGCCATGGCCCGGGTGCTGCTCCACCCGCACATCACCAACATCCAGACCAGCTGGGTGAAGCTGGGGGCGGAGGGCGCGGCCGAGATGCTGCGCTCGGGCGCCAATGACCTGGGCGGCACGCTGATGGAGGAGACCATCTCCCGGATGGCGGGCTCCTCCTATGGCTCCTACCGCTCGGTCCGGGACCTGGCCGCCATCGCGGAGGCGGCGGGACGGCTGGCCCGGGCGCGGACCACGCTCTACGGAGCGGTGCCCGAGGAGCGGCAGCGGGCGGCGTCGGAGTCCGACGGCCATCTGCCCCGGTTGCTGCCGGTGTTGGGGGAGGGCTAGGTGTCCTGGAGGAGCGCGCCCTGCCCCGCCTGGAAATGGTCGATTACAGTGCTGAGCCGAACGTAAGCCGACCGTTTCCATTTGCACAGTGACAGCAGGAGGCCGGAACGTGACCACGACCGCCGGTGGGGGCATCGCCCTCTGGGGCCGGGCCGAACAACAGGAGTTCCGCAGCCGCGTACGCGGCTGTCTGCTCGGCGGGGCGATCGGTGATGCGCTCGGCGCGGGCATCGAGTTCGACTCCCTCGACACCATCCGCGCCGCACACGGGCCGGAGGGCGTACGGGACTTCGTACGGGCCTATGGGCGGCGCGGCGCCGTCACCGACGACACCCAGCTCACGCTGTTCACCGCCGAGGGGCTGATAAGGGCCCTGGTACGCCGCGACAGCGGCGCCTGGCACCCGCCCACCGATGTGCACCGGGCGTATCTGCGCTGGGCCGCCACCCAGCGCGACTGGGGGCCGGACGAGCGGGAACCGGACGCCGGCTGGCTGGCCCATCAGGAGTGGCTGTATGCGCGCCGGGCGCCCGGCGAGGCCTGTCTGTCCGGCCTCGCCGACGACCGGATGGGCACCGTGGAGGCGCCCAAGAACCCCGGCTCCAAGGGGTGTGGCGCGGTGATGCGCTCCGCGCCCTTCGGGCTGCTGGTGGGCTGGGAACCGGCGCTGGTGTTCCAACTCGCCGTGGAATGCGCGGTGCAGACCCATGGGCACCCCACCGGCTCGCTGGCCTCCGGCGCGTTCGCCGTCATCGTGCACGCTCTGGCGCGCGGTGAGGCGCTGGAGGTGGCGGTCCAGGGGGCGTTGACCCTGCTGGCGACCCGCCCCGACCACCATGAGACCGCCGATGCACTGCGGCAGGCCCTCGGCGCGGTGCGCCAGGGACTGCCGACGCCGGAGCGGGTCGAATCGCTGGGCCAGGGGTGGGTGGCCGAGGAGGCGCTGGCCATCGGGCTGTACTGCGCACTGGTCGCCGAGGACATGCGGCATGGCCTGCTGCTCGCCGTCAACCACGGTGGTGACTCCGACTCGACCGGCTCCATCTGCGGCAATCTGCTGGGCGCGCTGCACGGGGAGACCGCGCTGCCCGCGGGCTGGCTGGCCGAGCTGGAGGGGCGGGCGACGATTCTGGAGCTGGCCGACGACTTCGCGATGGAGCTGACCCAGGGAACCGCCCTGCACGGCCCGGAGAGCTCCTCGGCCGCCTGGCTGACCCGCTATCCACGGGCCTGAAGCGCCGGGTGGCGAGGGAGCGTTGGACCGGCGGCCAGGGCCTGCGCTGATCCAGGCGTGCGCCGACCCATAAGGCACGCCCGCGCCCCCTCGGCCAGGACGACGGCCGGGCGAGGGGGCTCGGGGTGGGGGGCTGCCGGTATGAAGTTGGCTCCGGTGTGAAGTTGTCTGGCTATGCGTTCGGCTATGCCAATATCACGACAAGCTGGGGGACTTCACCTGCGCGCCGGGTTCTCGCTGCGCAGTTCGCGGCCCCTACCGCTTGACGGTCGCCACGAACGAGGTCCATGCCCCGGGGGTGAAGGCCAGGGACCGTCCCTGCGGGTCCTTGGAGTCACGGATCGCGATGGACCGCGGAAGCGGGGAAGCGATCTCCACGCAGTCGCCGTGCGCAAGCGAGTAGGAGGACTTCCGCCAAGCGGTCTTTCCCTGCTGAATCGCCATGATTGCTCCGATGCCTGTGAGTGCTGCCTGTGAGTGCTGCCTGTCGGATTCAGAACGCCGGTTTCCCGAGGCGAGATCGACGGTACGCGCCAACATCACCTGATGAACTGGCTGTTCACTCGACCGGATGGCGTAGTCCGCTCTCCTCTTCCCCAGCGGGCGGCGACAGGTGTACCGTTCCGCCCCCTTGGGGAATGGCATCGGGCAACTCTGATATCTCCGGCATCTCCGGCATCTCCCGGCCGCATGGAGCGGCCGGTCCCGCTCAGCCCCGGTATTCCTCGGCCACCCGCAGCATGAACTGCCGTGAGTGCTCGGCGTTGAGGGCCTGCATGCGCAGATGCTCGTACATCACGCTGTACGCCTGCACATCATTGGGTTTCTCCAGGTAGAGGTCGCTGGTGATCCCCTCCAGGTAGACCGTGCTCGCGTCCTGCGGATCCTGGAACTCCAGAATGCAGAACTTGCCGTACATCCCGGGGTGCGCGCCCACGTCATAGGGCAGCACCTGCACGGTGATGTGCGGCTGCAGGCTGAACTCGACCAGGTGCTCAAGCTGTTCGCACATGATCGAGCGGTTGCCGACGATCCTGCGCAGCGCCGACTCGTCGATGACCGCCCACAGCCGCAGCGGATTGTCCGGGTCGGTGATCCGCTCCTGGCGCCGCATCCGCACCTGTACGCGCCGCTCGACATCCGCGGCCGTGGCCTCCGGCCAGGAGCCCTCGGTCACGGCGCCGGCATAGCCCTGCGTCTGCAGCAGGCCGGGCACCAGCGAGGCCTCGTAGATGCGCAGCGAGGCGGCGTCGGTCTCCAGGCCGATGTAGACGCTGTAGGGGATGTCACCAAAGGCGTGCCACCAGCCTTGCTGGCGCGACTCCTTGGCCATCTGCATCAGTGAGTCGACCATCCGGTGGTCCTCGACCCCGTACACCCCGCACAGGTCGCGGACATCACGCTGGCTGATGCTGCGGCGGCCGTTCTCCAGCCTGCTGATCTTCGATTGCGACACCAGTAGCCGCTCTGCGACCTCCTCGGCCGTCATGCCTTTGAGCTCACGGAGCTTGCGTAGCTCCTGCCCCAATCGGCGCCGCCTTACGGTGGGGTTGACACTGGACGCCACGGGACGCACCTCCGGCTCCGTCATGCTGCTGTCTCCTGCTCCGCAGCCTGCCACCACCAGCCGGGGCGGCGCTGGAAAATGCCTACACAGAGTCCGCTCACGGTGACCGGAGCACGCGCCAACGCGCGCTTGTCGCAACGGATGTGGGGGACTGCGGTGCGGTCGGTGGAGCGGAACGGTGCTGCGAACCCGGGCAGGCGCGGGCCTGCCGCGCCCCGCCCGGGTCGGTCACCGGCAGCGGCCTCGGGTCACGAGGCGCCGGCGCGGGCCATCACACCCCCGCGGTGCGACACTGCCTGAGGAACGGTTTCGGCAGAGGCCACTGCGGTACGGACGGAGGTCGTCCGGCGCCCGGATCCACCACCTCCGCCGCCGGCCACGGCGGCGGCCCGCCGGGGCTGGGCGGCCACACCGTTCTGCACATCGAGCACGGCGTGCGCGACCAGCCCGCCCATCGGGTCGTGCCGGATCAAGTCCCGCAGCCGGGACCTCGAGGAGCGTCCTTCGTTGCCGGGGTAGAGGTGCTTGCCGAGCCCGACCGCATGCGCCAGCGCGGCGAGCGCCGCGGTCCGCGGGTCCGGCGGTACGCCGGTGCGGATCGCGGTGTCCAGCCGGGTCCTGATCTCCCGGCTGATGACCGTGTCCGTCGCCTGGTACCGGGTGGTCGGCAGCACCCCGCACATCGGTCCGGCCACGGCATGCACCATGCCGCACCGCTCCAGGTGTGTGAGGTAGGTCTGGCGCAGCCCCAGCCGGGGCCCGCCGATCCAGTGCACAGCACGGACCGGGCTGCCGCGGCGGCGCAGCAGTTCGAGCGCGCTGTCCAGGGTCGGATCTCCTGTGGGCCGTGGCATCACCACGGCGATACGATCCCCGTCTGGGGCTATCCGTCCGGCCAGAGCCAGCTCCACTAGCTGGGCTCCGGCGAGACCGAGGTCAAGCGACTGCGGCTGCGCCGTGGTACCCGTGGCCGGGTCCAGGGCGAGCAGCAGAAGCTCTTCCGGAATTGTTCTGCGGCTCCTGCCCATCCATGCCTCCCCGCGTGGATGAGTGACAGGGTGACCCCTCTCACATTGGTCTGTCGAGGGCGCCTGGTGGCTTCGGGTGGGAACCGGTAGGTATGTCGCATCGTCTTGCACATGGGTGAAGCCAGGCAAAGCCTCTTACCGTGCGCTTGCGCGTGGGCGGGTCGGCGACAGAGGACACTGGTAGACGTTGAGAACGTCGGGCAGCGGGGCGAAGTGCCCGGTCCGGCGTAGGCGCGGGAATCGAGGAGGCATCGGTGGCGGGCGAGTCCCCCGACAAGTCGGAGCAGCGGAAGGTGTCGGGGGAGGCGGCCGTCGGCGAGCGCGACCCCAGGCTCGGGGTCCTCGGGGAGTCCGGGGCGGGCGTGGCCGTGGTGCAGTCGGCCGACGATCGTGCGGAGGGCGCCGAGAGTTCGGGGGAGCCGGAGAGTTCGGGGGAGCCGGAGGGTTCCGCGCCCGAGCACGAGGTGGCTCCGGAGGAGCCGGGCGAGGTCCGGCCGGCGCCCAGGACGGAGCAGGGCGCCCCCGGCGAGGGCGATGCAGATGCAAAGACGGCGAAGCCGTCGGAGGGTTCGGGCGCTTCGGAGGACGGGGCCGAGGCGGAGGCGCCCACCGGTGGCGACGCCCGGCTGAAGGCCGCGGTCGCCGCATGGGTGGCCGATGCGGAGGGCGCGGACGGCGCGGACGGCGCCGAGGACAAGGGTGCGGAGGGTGCCGGGGGCAAGGGCGCGGACGAGGTGGCGCCGAAGGGCGCCGAGGCCGAAGCGGAGGACAAGGGCAAGGACGCGGAGGCGGCGAAGGCCGCCGTCGACCAGCCGACCGCTGTGTTCGGCGCGGTGCCCTCGAAGGACGCCGAGGCCGCCGGTACCGAGGGGAAGAAGGCCGAGGAGAAGAAGGCCGAGGAGAAGAAGGCCGAGGGGAAGAAGCCCGTCGACCAGCCGACCGCCGTGTTCGGCAAGGTGGCCGCGACGGACCCCGCTCCCGCCTCCGTCGACCAGCCCACCGAGCTGCTCAAGGCGCCGCCCGTCGCGCCGGGCGGCGGCGAGCGCAAGAGCCAGTTTGTGCCGTTGAAGACGGATGACGCCGCGCCGCCGGTGAAGCCCGCCGTGCCGGTCAAGGTCACCCCGCCCGCTCCGGCCGCCCACCCGGCGGCCCCCGCCGGGCCGGCGGAGTCGGAGCGTACGAAGCAGACGCCGCAGCCCGCCGGCCCGGACGGGCAGCAGCAGGCGCCGCTCGATCTGCTGGCCGAGCTGACCAACAGCCCGCCGCCGCCGGAGACTCCGGTGCGGACCGCGGTGCGGCGGGTGAAGATCTGGACGCCCATAGTGGTGCTCCTGGCCATCATCTTCTGTGTGGTGCAGATGTTCCGCCCGCTGCCGGACACCAAGCTCGGCGCCGACGGCGCCAAGACCTCGTACACCTTCGGGGGCAAGACCTTCGCCATGCCGTGGCCCACCCGGGGCCAGTCGGCCGCCAAGGTGCTGGGCACGGGCGATGTGGGTACCTCCGGCGAGCAGAAGCCAATGCCGACCGCGAGCGTCGCCAAGGTGATGACGGCCTATGTGGTCCTCAAGGACCACCCCCTCAAGAAGGGGGAGAAGAAGGGCCCGATGATCAATGTCGACGAGCAGGCCGAGAAGGACGGGGACATCGACGGCGAGTCCACGGCGAAGGTCAAGGCCGGCCAGAGCTACTCGGAGTACGACATGCTCCGGATGCTGCTCATCCCCTCGGGCAACAACATCGCCCGCCTGCTGGCTCGTTGGGACGCGCCCTCCAAGGAGGCGTTCGTCAAGAAGATGAACGACGCGGCCAAGGAGCTCGGCATGACCAACACGGTCTACACGGACCCGAGCGGTCTTGATGCGTCGACCAAGAGCACCGCCGTCGACCAGGTGAAGCTGGCCGAGGTGGTCATCAAGAACCCGGTCATCCGGGACATCGTGGGGCAGCCCGACGCACAGATCCCCGGCCTCCCCGGGAAGATCTACAACAACAATGGCGAGCTGGTGGTGAACGGCACCGGCGGGCTGGGCATCAAGACCGGTTCCAGCTCCCCGGCCGGCGGCACCCTGATGTGGGCGGCCCGGCGGATGATAGACGGCAAGGAGCATGTGATCGTCGGCGCCACCATGGACCAGCGCAACCCGCACAGCACCGACCCCAACGCCCACCTCGCGGTGGTGAAGGAGGTCAGCTACAAGGAGATCAAGGCCCTGCAGGACGCCCTCGCCTCGGCCGTCGTGGTGAAGAAGGGCGATGTCGTCGGCTATGTGGACAACGGTTTCGGCGACAAGACCGCGGTGGTCGCCACCAAGGACGTCACCGCCATCGGCTGGCCGGGCCTGAGCTCGAAGTTCCGGCTCGACACCGAGGGCAAGCAGGTCTCCCGCTCGGCCAAGGCCCATACGGTCATCGGCAAGCTGGTGATCGGCGACGGTGCCGACGCGGTCAAGGTGCCGGTGGCGCTGAAGACCGATCTGGCCAAGCCGTCCTTCGGCGAGAAGCTGACGCGCCTGGGCTGACCGGACGCCCCGGGATCCGGGCAGGCTCCTGGTCCGTACGAGTGGGTACGGACCGGGAGCCGTTTCACGATCCGGGGCGGGCGGCGGCGCCGTGCTAGCGTCGCGAGGGTTTTGAGTCCCGACCGGGACGCACGCACATGCGTGAAGATGGGGGAAGACCTCGGGGGAAGACGGGGAGAGTCGCAGTGACCACGGTGGGGCCGACACGGGCCGGGAAGCCGGAAGACCAGCCGGGCAGGGTGGGCAACGCCCGTTCCTCGTGGGCCGGGGGAGCCGGGACGGGTGCCGTCCGGGCGCCGGACGGATGGTGGCCCAGGGCCCGTCGGCTGCTCGCCGGACCGGTTCCCGTCACCCTGTTCGTGGCCGCCGTGCTGCATGTGTTGTGGTTGATCCTGTTCGCCAACAGCGGCGGCGACCTCGCGGCGCAGGACGCCTGGGCGGAGTTCGCGCTCCAGCATCCGGCCTCGGCGTACAACCTGGCCTGGTACGGCGGCATGCACCCGGTCTCGTACAGTGCGATCTCGCCCTATCTGATGGCCCAGCTCGGGGTGCGCACCACCATGATGGTGGCGGGCACCCTGTCGGCCGGGCTGATCGCGCTGATCCTGGTGCGCAGCCGCGCCGTGCGGCGGCCGTTGTGGCCCTCGCTCTACGGTGCGCTCGCGCTGGCCTGCAATGCGATCTCGGGGCGGGTGACCTTCGGGCTGGGCATGATGTTCGGCCTGGCGGCGGTGGCGGTGATCTTCGCCTGGCCGGTCCGGTGGCGCGCCGAGGGCAGATACCGCTGGTCCCGGGCGGCGCTGGCGGCCGTGATGGCCGCGCTGGCGACGGCGTCGAGCCCGGTGGCGGGGCTGTATGTGGGCATAGTGGCGGCCGCGCTGTGGCTGGGCAAGCGCCGGATGGCGTCGTATGCGCTGGGCCTGACCCCGGTCGCGGTGGTGGCGTTGTCGGCGTGGCTGTTCCCGTTCTCCGGGCAGCAGCCGATGGAGTTCACCTCGGCGATCCTGCCGCTGCTCAGCGGGATCTTTGTGATGCTCTTCGTGCCCAGGTCCTGGCGGACGGTGCGGATGGTGGCGGGCATCTATGTGCTGGGCGTGCTGCTGGTCTGGGCCATTCCCTCGGAGATCGGGTCGAACATCTCGAGGCTCGGCATGGTCTTCGGCGGGGTGGTGCTGATCGCCGCGCTGCCGGAGCGGAAGATTCCGTCCCGGTCGGAGCTGCTGCGGACGGGCCGCGGCTGGATCGCGATGGTGCTCGCCGCGGTGACGATGACGATCTGGCAGGCGGGCAACTCGGCCGGTGACATCAGGCACACCACGCCCGCCGCGTCCTGGGCGCGTGAACTGGCACCGCTGGTGCACCAGTTGCAGCGGGTGGACGCCGGGCGAGGACGGGTCGAGGTGGTCCCGGCCCGCAGCCATCGCGAGGCATCGGCGCTGGCTCCCTATGTCAATCTGGCGCGCGGCTGGAACCGGCAGGCCGACCTCAAGCGGAACCCAGTCTTCTACAAGGACGGCCTGCTCACCCCGGACAGCTACCGGTCCTGGCTGCACCGCTGGGCGGTGCACTATGTGGTGCTGCCCACCGGCGAGCCGGACAACGCGGCCATCGACGAGGCCAAGCTGGTCGCCCAGGGCCAGCCCTATCTGCGCGAGGTGTGGGCCGACGCCAACTGGCGGCTGTACGAGGTGAAGCAGCCGACTCCGCTGGCGGCGCCCCCGGCGGTGGTGCTGCGCGCGGACGCGGACGAGCTGAGCATCACGGTGAGGACGGCGGGCCCGGTGCTGATCCGGATCCCCTACACCCCGTGGCTGGCTCTGCTCGACGAGTCGGGCAAGCCGGTGGAGCCGCCCAAGGCGGGTCCGGGCGGTGAGCCCCCGGTCAATGTGAACGGCTGCCTGGCCAAGGAGGTGCAGCAGTCGGAGGACGACCAGCCCGAGGACGACTGGACCGTGCTGCACGCTCCGCACGCCGGTACATACCGCATCGGTGCGCCGTACAAGCTGCCGCGCGGCACGGGCTGCCCGGACGATCTGGCGCCTTAGGGGTGTCCTGGAGGGTGTCCCATGGACAGCCCTTCTCACCCGTTCGTCCTCGCGTGACGTGCGGCGGAGCGGGCGGGCGGGTTCGCTCGTAGGGAGCGCGGAATCCCCACCTGCTGCGGTACATCGGTGTGCCGCGTCCGCGCGCACGGAGGAACGAGCATGCGTACTGCACGAGTGCTGACCGGGGCCGCTCTGGTCATAGCCGCCCTCGGGCCGCCGGTCGCCCCCGCGTTCGCCGGGGATTTCGAGAAGTTGGAGATCGAGCCCGGCAACGCCCAGCCCGGCGCCATGGTCACGGTGTCCACCGCGGCCTGCGGCAAGAGCGGAGTGGGCAACGGTGACGCCAGCGCGGTGGGCGGCCCCGCCTCGTTCGATCTCAAGCCCGGCAGTCACCAGGAGTCGGTGGTCGGCCAGTTCAGGGTGCCGGAGGGGACGAAGAACGGCACCTATGGCATCGGCGTCCGGTGCAAGAAGAACGGCAAGGAGGCCACCGGGGACCTGGTCGTCACCACCGGGACCCCCGCGCCCAGCGCACCGGCCGGGGCCGGCATGCCTTCCAAACCCATGAATCCCGCCAACCCCGCCAATCCCCCCAAGGGCGGGATGAAGACGGGCGTCGGCGGGACCAGCGATGACTCGGGCACCTCCGAGATCGTGGCCGGGGTGGCGGTGCTCGCCACCGCGGCGATCGGTGGCACCTGGTTCCTGCGCCGCCGGTCCGGCGGCGGCCGGGTCTGACCGGAGCCGTTCCGTCGGCCGGTCGCATCCCCCTGTTCCCCGGCATTCCGGCGGGGAACAGGGGGACGGCCCACGGCGTACGGCCGTACGCCGGTGGAGGACCCTGATGTCGCAGACGCCCCTGACCCGCAGGACCCTGGCGGCCGCGCTGTTCACGGCCGCACTGTTCACCGGGACCTGGCTGATGGACGAAGGCTCCCGGGCTCTCGCCCCGCCTCCGCAGCCCTCCAAGGCCGAGGCGTTTCCGCCGGCCGGTGCCGCCGCCGTGCGCCGCCGTGAGCCGCCGGTCAGGGTGCTGGCGCCCGCCGTGCCCACCCGGGTGCGCATACCCGACATCCAGGTCGACGCCCCGGTGACCCGGCTGGGGCTGCAGCCGGACGGCACCCTGGCCAGCCCGCCGGAGGACGACAAGAACCTGGCCGGCTGGTACGAGGCCGGCACCGCTCCGGGCGCGATCGGCACCGCCGTGATCGCCGGGCATGTGGACCTGGCCGGCGGGCCCGCCGTCTTCTACGGCCTGGGTGCCCTGAAGCGGGGCAACACCGTGGAGGTGCAGCGGGCGGACGGCCGCACCGCGGTCTTCACCATTGACGCGATCGAGGTGTACGACCGCAAGGACTTCCCCACCCGGAAGGTCTACGGGGCCTCCGGGCGGCCGGAGTTGCGGGTGGTCACCTGTGGTGGCGGCTTCTCCCAGGAGGCCAACGCCTATCTGGGCAATGTGGTGGTCTATGCCCATCTCACCGCGGTGCGCGAGGACTGGGTCAGCGAGCCTGAACTTCCCGTACCCATGCCGTCAGGCCGGCGACGAACCCCGCTCGGTCCCGTGCTGACAGACCGTCAAGTGCCCGCAACAGCGGTGCCGAGCGCTGGGCGATGAACTCCTCGACCGAGGGCCGGTGCCGACCGGCGATGGCCACCAGGGTGCGGCGCCGGTTCGCCGGATCGTCGCGGCGCTCCACCAGCCCGGCCCGGTCCAGCGCGCCCACCAGCTCGCTGGTGGTCGACAGCGACAGCCGCATCCTGTGCGCCAGTTCGCCCACGGCGAGGGGTTGTTCGGCGAGCAGTTGGGGGAGGACCGCGCCATGGCGGGCGGTGAGCCCATGGGCGTCGAAGACGGCGCGCAGCGGGCCGGGCATATCGCTCCAGGCCCGGGCCCGGTCGACATAGGGCGCGAGCAGGGGGACGAGGCCGATCGCCTCGGTCTCCTCCGGGGTGGGCACCCGGAGCTTTCCGGTCGTCTTCCCGGTCGTCTTCCCGGTGTTCTTCCCGGTGGGGGAGTGGTGCGGCATACTGCGAGTCTAGATGCTTCGTATATCCAAACTGTTCTGGAATCCGAACTCAGGGGACCCCGCATGCCCACCACCACATATTCGGACGCGCTCAACGACGCCCTTGAGCGCATGACGGACCTCGGCTATGAGCGCGGCGCCCAGGGCGACCTCGCCAACCACGGTCCGATGGGCGCCGAGGCGCTCGCCCTTCTCGGCCACGGCGACCGGGTGCCCGGCTGGGTCGAGAGCTACCGCGTCCTCATGCCCCACCACGAGATACCCGCCCGCGGCTGCCCGCTCGACCCCGCCGACGAATCCTCCTGGCGGCCCGCCCTCGGCGACTTCTCCCGGGCCGGGGACTGGGAGCAGCTCTTCGAGCGCGAACTCGCCGCCGCGCCCTGGCGCGAGGTGCTGGTCCGCTGGTGGCCCCGGCTGCTGCCCGGCCTGCTCGCCCAGCTCACCCACGGCCTGATCCGCACCGCGCACGCGGTGCGCTCGCTGGCCGCGGCCCCCGAGCCCACCCGGCTCCAACTGACCGAACTCTCCCGGGGCCTGGCCTACTGGGCCGCCCGCTTCGCGCACCTGCCCGGCGAGGTCCGGATGCGCGGCACCCAGAACCTGGCCGCCGCCATCGCCGCGCTGCCCCGCACTCCGCACCAAGGCCCGCGCGGCCGGGCCGTCGCCGCGGAACGGCTCGCCCACCCGGACCGGCTGGCCGGCTGGGACCAGGCGCTCGGCACGCTCGCCCCCACCCGCACCCAGTGGCTGCTCTCCGAGCTGACCACCGAGTTCGCCGGGGTCTATCTGGGCCACCCCAGGATCTTCCCCATCCCCCTCATCCACGGCGTCACCGCCCCCGCGGCCGTCCGCCTGGTGCTGCCGCACCTGCCCGATGAACTCCACGAACCGTCGGTGGCCGCGCTCTGGCACGTCAACACCGCGCTGCTGCTGGCCTTCACCGACGACCGCGGGGCCGAGGCCGACGCGGCCCGGCAGGCCGCGGAGACGGACCTGCCGCCCTTCGGGGAGCTCATCGCCCGGGCCGTCGAGCACGGCGACGAGCATGTCATCAAGTTCACCGAGGCCTGCGCACGGGAGCACACGCTGCGCCCCGACCCGCGCTACCCGGCGGCCGTGCTGGCCGCACAGCAGCGCATCAAGCCGATGCGTCCGGCCGGGCGTTGAGCACTTCGAGGATCTGCCGGCCGTACTTGGCCAGCTTGTTCTCGCCCACCCCGCCGACCGTGCCCAGGGCGTCCAGGGAGCCGGGCAGCGTCGTGGCGATCTCCCGCAGCGTTGCATCGTGGAAGATCACATACGCGGGAACGCCCTGCTCCTTCGCGGTGGCCGCGCGCCAGGCACGCAGCTCCTCGAACACCGGCAGCGCCGCCTCGGGCAGCTCGACCGGGGCGGCGCGCTTGGCGCCCTTGGGCGCCGATGCCGCAGATGACTTGGTGCGGGCCGGCTTCTCGGGTTCGCGGCGCAGCTGTACCTCGCGCCGCCCGCCCAGCACCTCGGCGCTGGCGTCGGTGAGCACCAGCGTGCCGTACTCCCCCTCCACCGCCAGCAGCCCCTCGGCCAGCAACTGCCGCACCACGCCGCGCCATTCCACGGCGCTGAGCTCGGTGCCGATGCCGAACACGGTCAGCGCGTCATGGTCGTGCTGGATGACCTTGGCGGTCTTCTTGCCGAGCAGGATGTCGATGATCTGCCCCGCCCCGAACTTCTGCCGCCGCTCGCGCGCCAGCCGGAACACCGCGGACAGGAACTTCTGCGCGGCGATGGTGCCGTCCCAGGTGCTGGGCGGGGTCAGGCAGGTGTCGCAGTTGCCGCAGGCGGTGGAGTGCTGCCCGAAATACGCCAGCAGCCGCACCCGGCGGCACTCGACCGTCTCGCACAGCGCCAGCATCGCCTCCAGATGGGAGGTCAGCCGGCGGCGGTGGGTGTCGTCGCCCTCCGAACCGTCGATCATCTTGCGCTGCTGCACCACATCCTGCAGGCCGTAGGCCAGCCAGGCGGTGGACGGCAGGCCGTCCCGGCCGGCCCGGCCGGTCTCCTGGTAGTAGCCCTCCACCGACTTCGGCAGATCGAGATGCGCCACAAACCGCACATCCGGCTTGTCGATGCCCATGCCGAACGCGATGGTGGCCACCATCACCACGCCGTCCTCGCGCAGAAAGCGCGCCTGGTTGGCGGCCCGGACGCCCGCGTCGAGCCCCGCGTGATACGGCAGTGCCTCGACCCCCTGCTGCACCAGGAACGCCGCGGTGTCCTCCACCCCCTTGCGGGACAGGCAGTAGACGACGCCCGCCTCTCCCGGGTGCTCGGTGCGCACCAGCTCCAGCAGCTGCCGCTTGGGCTCGTTCTTCGAGGCGATGCGGTACTGGATGTTGGGCCGGTCGAAGCTCGCCACGAAGTGCCGGGCGCCGGTGAGTTGAAGCCGCCCGGCGATCTCCGTCCGGGTCGCCTCGGTGGCCGTCGCGGTCAGCGCGATGCGCGGTACGTCCGGCCAGCGCTCGTGCAGCGCGGACAGCGCCAGGTAGTCGGGCCGGAAGTCATGGCCCCACTGGGCCACACAGTGCGCCTCGTCGATCGCGAAGACCGAGACCTTACCCCGGTCGAGCAGGCCCATCGTCGACTCCAGCCGCAGCCGCTCCGGCGCCAGATAGAGCAGATCCAGCTCGCCCGCCAGGAACTCGGCCTCCACCATGCGGCGCTCGTCGAAATCCTGCGTCGAATTGAGGAACCCCGCCCGCACCCCGAGCGCCCGCAGCGCGTCGACCTGGTCCTGCATCAGCGCGATCAGCGGCGACACCACCACGCCGACGCCGGGTCTGACCAACGCCGGAATCTGATAGCAGAGCGACTTGCCGCCACCGGTCGGCATCAGGACGAGCGCGTCGCCACCCGCGACGACATGCTCGATGATCTCCTCCTGCTCGCCCCGGAACGCGTCATAACCGAAGACGCGCCGCAGGACACCCAGGGACTCGCTGTGCTCGGTGGGGTTATCGGTGGGGTCGGCCATTCGGGCAGTGTACGAGGAATGGCTTACCCGAATGGGTGACTGTGGATAACCGGCGTCATCAGCCGGGGGCCCCGGTGCCGAAGGGGTTGTCGATGGCGTACCGCCACCGGCCGTCCGAGCCCCGTCGGGCGACGTCGGAGGTGGTGCCCTCGACATGCACCGGCCGTCCGTCGGGGCCGGTCCCGTCGATGGCCCAGTCGACTATCAGCAGCGCGAGGTCCCCGCTGCGGTACATGTGCCGCGGACGGACCGAGATGGGGACCCCGAGCCTTTGCAGGCGGCCGTTGGCGGAGTGCAGGTCCGGGCCGGTCACCGGCGTCCCCGGCTCCGGGACCAGCACCGCCGCGTCCTCGTAGAGCTCCGCCAGCGCGGTGGCGTCGCCGCTGTTGAACCGTTCGGCGAACACCGCGGGCACCTCTTCGGGCCGGTCGGCCAGTTCTCGCATGATCTGCAGACGTCTTTCCGGGCTGGGGGACGGGTTGGGAAAACGGCCTGGGAAAATGGCAGTCCCGCACACCCTAGGAGGCGCTTTCGTGGCTCACCGAATGGTTGGTCACCCGGCCGGGCTGCCCGATGACCCGCACGCGAAGGTCACGGTGCCCGCTCGCGCCTGCCCGGTGGAGATCACACTGGCGGCGCTGCACGGCCGCTGGACGACGCTGGTGGTCCGCGAGCTGCTGCGCGGTGACCGCTCCTACAGCGAGTTGCGCGAGGCCCTGCCCACGTTGTCGGACAAGGTGCTGTCCGACCGGCTGGCACAGCTCGGCGAGGCCGGGGTCGTCGAGCGCGACCGCCGCCCGGGCTGGCCGCCACGAGTGCGCTACGCGCTCACCCCGCGTGGGCACCGCCTCGGCCCGGTTCTTCAAGCACTGTGGGACTGGGGAGCGGAAGACACGCCCTGAGGGTGTGTGGGAACTCACGCCACCTCGATGCCGTACTCCTGCACCAGCGCCTCCAGGCCCCCCGGATACCCCTTGCCTCCCACCACAAAGTCCCAGTCGCCGTTGGCCCGCCTGCGGAAGGAGCCCAGCACCAGCGCCGTCTCGCCCGGGCGGCCGTCCGACACCTCCAGCTGCCCCAGCTCGGCCCCCGAGGCGTCCGACAACCGGATCCGGGCATCGGTGAACCGCGCCAGATCGGCCCCCGGATCGGCCTCCGGATCGATCGCCGCCACCAGCACCAGCCGGTCCGCGCCGGCGGGCAGCGCATCAAAGGCCACCCGGACCGCCGCCTTGTCCCCGGCGGACGGCTCCACCGTCCGCACCGTCCCGTCCGGCGTGCGCGGATTGTTGTAGAAGACAAAGTGGTCATCGCTCAGCACCCGTGACCCCGCGCACACCAGCGCACACACATCCAGCGCCACCCCGCCGGACCAGGACATGCCCAGCACGTTGTAGTCGGCGTGCTCGGCCACCGGCTCCGGAGGCACCGCAGGCCCCGTGTTCCCCGGGCCGAGCCGCCCCCGCAGCCCGTGCTGCGCCAGCAGGCCCACCAGCTCCTCACCCGGGACCAGCGTCAGCGGCTTGCCATTGGCGAACGCATACGAGCCCGGCCCGAACCCCGAGGTGGTGACCAGCACCCCCTTGTTCGCCCCGGCCCCCTGCACCGTCCCGAACAGATCGCGCACCGCGGTCGGCGGCACCGTCTTGCGGTACCGCTTCACCTGCACGATGATCCGGCCGCCGCTGATCGGGTCCGGATCCAGCGCCTCCACGTCCACTCCGCCGTCATTGGAGCGGGTGGTCATCACCGCCCGCATCCCCCGCGCCCGGAACAGCTCCGCGACCAGCGCCTCAAAGGCAATGGGATCCATCTCGAACAGGTCCGGGCCGTCATCGCAGTCGGCGCCGTGCGAGACCACCCCGCGCCCGACCTCCTCCGGCACCCGGCCCGGCCGCACCGTCGCCCCCATGTCGGGCCGCGCCGACAGCTGCCCGCCCAGCCCGTCGACCAGACAGTCCGGTGCGCTCACCTCCTCCAGGTGCAGCCGTTCGAAGACCGCACGGTCCGCCGTGACCGTCGCCAGGAAGAGCCGGGCTCGCTGCCCCGTCGCCGGGTCGCGGTCGTCGATGAAACCGTTGAGCGCCACCGACTCCAGTGCCCTGAACTCATCGGCGGCGTACAGCTCCCGCACCGCCAACAGCACACACTGGGCGAGCAGATCGCGGTAGAGCGAGCGCCGCTGGGTGATGGGCCGGGCGGTCTCCTTCTCCTGGTCCGCGGTCGGCATATAGCGCACCGCCTTGGCCTCCGGCACCACCTCAAAACCGGGCAGCTCCCAGTCCAGCACCAGTTGCCGGGCCCCCGGGTCGTAGGCCGCGCTCAACTGGTGCGGAAACTCCTCCGGCCACCCGGTGGAGGCGTACAGCGCCGCCGAGAAGTACTCCACCACCGCATCGGGATCACCCTCGCGCAGCGCCGCCACCAGCTCCCCGATGCCCGCGTTGTGCTGCCGGATCCGGTCCAGCCGGGCGGCCGCCCACTGGTCGTACTGCCGCCGGTACGCCGCCAGCTGCTGCTGCCGCCGTGCCTCCGCCTCCTGAGCCGCCCGCCGGTCGCGGTCGAACTGTGACCTGCTGCCGAAGCGGTACTGACCCGTCTGCGGCATGGGCACCGGCTGTCCCAGGTGCCCGGGGTCGAACGGCTCCAGCACCTCCGGCTGCGCCAGCCGCCCGGTATGGAAGGCGGGTGCCCGGCACCCGGCCTTCAGCAGCTCCTCCAGCACCGCGACCCGGTCGTCCAACTCCTCGGTCCGCCGCCGGGCCTCGGCCTCGCGCGCCTGCCGGTAGGCCGCCCGCTGCTGCCGGTCGAGCCGGGCCGCCTCCCGCTTGTACGCCCGCTGCTGCCGCTCCTGTTCGCGCCGCTGCTGCGTTTCGGCCCGCTGCCGCAGCTCCTGCTGCCGCTGGGCCTCGGCCCAGATGCCTATCAGTCCGTTGGCGCGACGAGTCATGGCGGATCGATGCCTCCCCCCGAGACCCTGGCGTCCCGGAACCGCGTGCTGCACTGGCTCCATGACCAGCGGTTACCTGGGCAACTTTACTGATGTTTCGCACCCGCTGACGGTTCGCTAGGCCACGGTGGCCTGGGGGTCCGGCGAGACGTATGGAGAGAGCGAGCGGGCGGGGGAGTGGCCACCCGGCCGAGCCCCCGCCTGATCAGCCTCGCCACACCGGCAGGGTCGTGGTGCTGTTGGCGATGAAGGACGGCAGCGGCTCCAGCTCCTCCACCGGGACCGCCGGCCGGAGCCCCGGGAACCGGGCGAACAGCGCGGGCAGCGCGATCTCCGCCTCCTGCCGGGACAAGGGGGCCCCGAGGCAGTAGTGCGGCCCATGGCCGAAGGCCAGGTGCCGGGCGGCGGGGCGGTCGATGTCGAACTCATCGGCCGTCTCGCCGTGTTGCTCCGGATCCCGCCCGGCGGCGGCGTAGGACGCCAGGATGGCGTCGCCCCGCCGGATGACCGCGCCGCCCAGCGGGATGTCCGCGGTGGCGTAGCGCAGCGGGAAGTGGGCGACGGGGGAGTCCCAGCGCAGGCTCTCCTCGATGACGTCCGTCCAGGGCCGCTCCCCGGCCAGGACCCGGGAGAGTTGGCCGGGGTGGGTGAGCAGGGCGCGCACGGAGTTGGTGATGAGGTTCATGGTGGTGCCATGGCCCGCGATCAGCATCAGGCGGAGGGTGCCGATGAGTTCGTCCTCCGACAGCCGGTCCTCGTCCTGGCGGGCCCTGATGAGGTCGGTGGTGAGGTCCTCGCCGGGGTGCTCGCGCTTGGCCGCGACCAGGTCGGCGAGCAGGGCGTGGAGGTCGCGCCGGGTGGTGAGGACCTCGTCGGCGGTGGTGGTGCTGCTCATGAGCGCCGCGGACAGGTCGTGGAACTCGTCGTGGTGCTCGGCCGCCACGCCGAGCAGGTCGCCGATCGTCGCCATGGGCAGCGGGTAGGCGAAGTGGCGGCGGAGGTCGACCGGGCCGGGCGGCTGGGCCGCGAGGCCGTCGAGGAGCCGGTGCACCCGCTCCTCGGTCCGGGGGCGCAGGGCGGCGATGCGCCGTGGGGTGAAGGCCTGGGAGACCAGGCCGCGCAGGCGGCGGTGGTCCGCTCCGTCGCTGGTCGTCATGCCCGCATTGGTGACGACGTCGAGGAGCGGCCAGCTCTTGGGCACCTGGCCCTCGGCCAGTGCGGCCCAGTGCCGGGCGTCCTTGGCGACCCGTGGATCGGTGAGGAGGTCCTGAAGGAGCCGGTGGCTGGTGATGACCCAGGCGGGTATGCCGTCCGGGAGCGCCACGCGCACCACCGGGCCGGTCTCGCGCAGCCGCCGGATCTCTCCGTGGATGTCCGCGGCGGTCACATCGAGGCGGATGAGTGGGGTCTGGTTCCGGGTGTCCATGCGGGTCCTCCGGCTGCGGTAGGGGTGGGTGGAGTGGAGGTGGGGCCATGGGGCCGGTCCGGGGTGAAGGTCACCGGCAGGGCCTCCAGGGCACGGGTCCAGGGCGAGGGACGGTAGGTCAACTCCCCGGGCAGGACGCCGAGTCGCAGGTCGGGCAGGCGGTGCAGCAGGGTGTCGACGGCGGTGTGGGTGATCACCCGGGCCGGGTCGCGGCCCGGGCAGGTGTGCGGTCCGGCGCTGAAGGCGAGGTGGGACCGGTTGCCGGGGATGATCTGTCCGTCCGGGGGCTGCACGGCGGGGTCGCGGTTGGCGGCGGCGAGGCCGAGGACGAGGGCGTCGCCGGCCCGGATGAACTGGCCGCCCAGCTGGAGGTCGCGAGTGGCGTAGCGGCCGGGGAAGTTGTGGGTGGGGGGATCGCGCCAGAGCACTTCGTCCAGGGCGGCGTCCACGGTCAGCCGGCCGCCGGTCACGCTGTTGCGGAACCGGGTGTCCGTCAGCAGCAACAGGGTGGTGTTGGCGATCCAGTTGGTGATGGGGCCGGTGCCCGCGAGGATGATGATCAGCAGGTGATGCATGATCTCTTCGGCGGTGAGCTCGGCGGGATGGGCCAGCAGGAACGAGGTGAGGTCGTCGCCGGGGTGCTCGGTCTTCTCCCGCAGCAGCTCGGTGAGGATCCGTTGCAGGGTCTGGTTGCCGGCGACGGCCTCGGGGCTGCTGTCCACCAGGGCGTCGATGGCCGCGAGCAGTTGGGGCGCCAGGTGATCGGGCAGGTCGAGCACCTGGCAGGCGACCCACAGCGGCAAGGGCTCGGCGTACTCGGCCATCAGGTCCACCTGTCCCCTCCGGGCCATCCGGTCGATCACCGAGTTGGCCAGCTGGGCGACGCCCCGGCGCAGCCGGTGCAGATCGTTCCGGCCGAGCCCGTCGGCGATGGCGCGGGAGAACCGGCGGTGGACCGGGCCGTCGGCGAACAGCATCGTGGGCCGGTAGCCCATGAAGGGCAGCAGGGCCGAGTCGGGGCGTACGAGTCCTTCGTGCAGGGCCCGCCAGCGGCGCGGGTCATGGGAGAAGCACTCCTCGTTGCGAGTGACCTCCAGCAGTTCGCGATAGCCGAGAACCAGCCAGGCCGGCACTCCGGGCTCCAGCTCGACGGGTGCGACCGGGCCGTGCTCCCTGCGCAGCCGTTCGTACAGCTCGCTGGTGTCGCCGGCCATCTGGGGCCCGTACAGCGCGGTCGGCCGGTTGGCGGGGGTCATGACGCGGGTGCCTCCAAGGCGGCGACGGAAGTGTAGAGATGGTCGACCAGGGTGACCAGCGCCCGGGCGCTGGACGCCCGGTCCCGGGCGTCGCACACCACCACCGGTGTCTCGGGCAGCAGGTCCAGCGCCTCGCGCAGTGCTTCGGGCGGGTGCTCCGGGGCGCCGGGGAAGGCGTTGGCGGCGACCGCGAACGGCACGCCCAGGTCCTCGAGATGGCCCAGGACGTCGAAGCCCGCCTCCAGCCGCCGGGTGTCGACCAGGGCCAGTGCCCCCAGCGCACCATGTGTCAGATGGCGCCACATGGGGAAGAAGCGGGGCTGCCCCGGGGTGCCGAAGAGATACAGCACCCGGCGCTGGTTGAGGGTGATCCGCCCGAAGTCCATCGCCACGGTGGTGGTGGCCTTGCCCGGCAGGACGTCGTCCACCCCCTGGCCCGCCTGGGTCATGGTCTCCTCGGTGCGCAGCGGGGGGATCTCGCTCAACGAGCCGATCAGGGTGGTCTTTCCCACGCCCAGCGGCCCCGCGATCACGATCTTGACGGAGGTGCGCACGGTGGACGGCAGGTAGCGGCCGTCGGGGTTGGCTTCAGAGTTGTCGAAGGCCATCGAGAACCTCTTTCAGCAATGCGGGGTCGTGCTGGTCGGCCGGGGTGATGGGCGGACGGGCCAGGATCAGCTGGGCGTCGAGCAGATCGGCGAGCAGTACCTTGATCACCGCGACCGGCTGCCGCAGATGGGCGGCGACCTCGGCGACCGACAGCAACTGCCTGCACAGGACCAGGATTTCGGCGCACTCCGGGGGCAGCCCGGTCTCGGGCGCCCCGCTGCCGGCGGCCACGATCAGCGTCTCCAGCGCGAGCGAGTCGCGGGACGGGGCCACCCGTCCGCCGGTGATGACATACGGGCGTACCGGACCCACGCCCCCCGCGCCCGCCCGGCGGCCGGTCACGGAGTGGTGGTATGGGCGCGGGGCGGGCTGCTGAGATGCTCGCCGATGCGCACCACCATGTGCTGCATCTCCCGGGCCACCAGCCCGGCGTCCACTTCCGCCACCGTGGCCACGGCCAGTGCGGCGCCGGGGCCCGCGGCCACCAGGAACAGGAAGCCGCCGTCGAACTCCACCATCACCTGCCGGGTGGTGCTGGGGCCGCCGGCCAGCTGGGCGGCGACCTCATGGCCGAGCGACAGCAGCCCGGAGCAGATCGCCGACAGCCGGTCGGCGTCATCGGCCGATATGTCGGGCGAGCAGGCCAGCCGGAGCCCGTCCCGGGACACCACCAGCGCGTGCCGCACCGAGGGCACCCGCAGGATGTCGGCCA
The DNA here is from genome assembly GCF_054957865.1 of Streptomyces xingningensis. NCBI lineage: Bacteria > Bacillati > Actinomycetota > Actinomycetes > Kitasatosporales > Streptomycetaceae > Streptomyces > Streptomyces xingningensis. The sequence goes on along the minus strand of NZ_JBDJPF010000018.1, from coordinate 57,942 downwards.
GGAGCCACTCCAGATTCCCGTTCGTACTCAACGCGATTCCCTTTCGCTTGCGTTGTCGCCCGGGCCCGTGCGCATGGCCTCTCGGGACTCTTCGCGGCCCACTCGGGTGCCGGTCTGCAGGCTGCTCATAAAGGCGGCGGCGTGCTCCGGCGACCGGGTGGACGGCGCGGGTGCCGTCCCGGGCTCCGGGGCGGCCGGCGGCGCGGCCCGGTGACGGCGGCTGCGCCGCCTGGGCAGCCCGTTGGCCGTCGACCCGTATGCCACCGGCTCGTCCGCCACCGGGGCGTCGGCCGCGGGTGCCGGTTCGGGGTGCTGCCGGAGCCCGGGCGCCAGCGGCGGGGCGGGGGTGACGGGCGCCTGCGAGGCCCTGGCCAGCAGGGTGGACGGCACCAGTACCACCGCCCGTACCCCGCCGTAGGCGGACGGCGAGTCCAGCTTCACCGAGAATCCGTACCGCCGCGCCAGCCGTCCCACGGCGGCCAGTCCCAGCTGCGGGTTGGCCCCCATGCCCCGGCTCTCGGCCTCCTTGCTGCCCCGGATCCGCTCCTCGGCCTCGGCGAGGGCCTGTTCGGTCATCCCCAGGCCGCCGTCGTCGATCTCGATGACCGCACCGCTGTGCACCGGCCGGATGGCCACCAGCACCGCCACGGTGGGCGGTGAATACCGGGTGGCGTTGTCCAGCAGCTCCGCCACCGCGTGGATCAGCGGTTCCACCGCCCGGGCCTCCAGGGCGGGTTCACGGGAGCCCTGGACCTGCACCCGCAGGTATTCCAGGATCCTCGACTGGGCGCCCCGCACCACATCGAGCAGCGAGACCGCCTCCGGCCACTGCCGTCCCGGCCATGCCCCGCACAGCACCTTCATGGTCTGTGCCTGCCGGGCCAGTTGGGCCGCCGCGTGGTCGGCCCGCATCAATCCGGCCATCAGCACCGGGTCTTCGGCGCTCTGCTCCAGCACGTCCAGGCCCTGCTGCTGGGCGAGCGCCATCACCTGGATCCGGTCGGCCATGACCAGGAAGGCCGCGCGCGCCGAGTCCGCCCGGGAGTGTTCCCGTTCCACCGCCGCCGCCACATGGTCCAGCACCGCCTGCTGGTGCGCGGCGAAGGTGCTCGCGGCCAGCTCGGCATGGCGCAGTCCGGGTATCTCCCCGTGCGGGGCGCCGGCCAGCAGGGCGGGCAGCCGGGCCGAGGTCAGATGCTCCGACTCGCTTTCCAAGGCTCTATGACGTGCTGTCAGGCGTCCGCTCTCCTCGACGGCGGAGTCCCGTTCCCGGCGCAGCCGGGCCAATAGGCGCCGGGTGCGCAGGAACATCGGAGTGGCGGTTACGGCGGCGGCGGCCGCGCCCGCGAGCAGGCCCACGAGCACGGCCTCCGGTATCGGCATCATCAAGAGGTTCCCGAGAGGCGACTGTCAATTGGAGGGAGGTCGTCAGCGTAAGGGGCCGGATGTGGATGGCGGAATACCTTGCCTGTGTCGTGGTGGTAGGTCCGTTTTCGATGTTTGACGTTACGCAAGGTTTTGTGCGCAAGAGGTGAGCAGTGGGGCCAACTGCCGTGCTTGGCCGGGCGAAATGCCCGTTGTTGTGCGATGTTCCCTCTCCAGGGCGACGCCGTCCGCACGATGCGGCGTTGGCGGGGCGCCAGATCCTTGCGCAGGCGTCGGCCGGCACCCGTACTCATGTCAGGAACCTTACACATGGTGGCGTGTGAGGAACCTGACACAGGCGGGCTCAGCGGGTGGTGTAGCCGCCGTTGATGAACAGCGTCTGGCCGTTGAGCCACCAGCCGTCCGTCAGCAGGAATTTCACATAGGGCACGATGTCCTCGATCTTCGTCAACTCCCCGTTCATGGACGAGGACTTGTGGTACGAAATCGAGTCGTCGGACTCGGCCGGATAGAAGAACGAGGTGTCCATCGGCCCGGGAGCGATGTTGTTGACCGAGATGCCGCGGCCGTAAAGCTCCTTGGACAGCGCCCGGGTGAAGTGCTCGACCGGCGCCTTGCTGCCCGCGTATACCGAATACAGACCGGTGTAGGCGGCAAGCAGCGAGGTGACGATGGTGATGATTTTCCCGCCGTCGGACATGCGCCGGGCGGCCTCGCGCATCATGAAATACGCCGCCTTGGTATTGACGGCGAACATCTTGTCGAACTCTTCCTCGGAGGTCTCGGTCATCGGCTTTTTGATGACCATGCCGGCGGTGTTCACCATGCAGTCGACCCTGCCGAACGCGTCCACCGCGGCGTCGAAGAGCCGCTCGACCTCGGCGACCCGGGTCAGGTCTCCCTGGTGGGTGATGGCCTCCCCGCCCGTCTTGCGGACCTCGGCGGCGGTCTGCTCCGCCTGGTCGCGGGAGGAGCCGCTGTTGTAGTGGACGACCACCTTGGCGCCCACCGGGGCGATCTCCCTGGCGATCAGGCTGCCGAGGTTCTTCGACGCGCCGCCGATGACGACGACCTTGTCCTTGAGCGTGTGAGTCGGCATCGTCCCTCCTCGGCCTCTGCGGCCATGGGCGGTCACCCCGCTTCCACGCTAGGCGCCCCCGGTGCCCCCTGCCACCGGGGGCACCGCCAGTGCCGCGTCAGTTGACGCAGGGGATGCCGCCCGCCTTCACCGACTCGCCCGCGAAGTCGCTGTCCGGCGCCGACGCCGAGGCCGACGGGGAGCTCTTGGGGCTCGGGGAGGTGGTGGAGCCCTTCCCCGGACCGGTGAAGTCCTCGCCCAGGGTGACCTGGACGTGCCCGGCCGGGACCGAGGAGCTGGCGAGCGGAGCGGCGGTCACCCCCAGGCGTCCCGCGATCTGCTGGGCGGCGGCCTGCGAGCCCTTGCCGTAGACCACGGTGGTCCGCGCCTGCGCCTCGGTGTTGGTCGACTGCCCCGCGGTGTGGCCCAGCGCGGTGAGGGCCTTGAGCTCATCGGCGGCGGCGCCCGTCCTGCCGGAGCCGTTGAGGACGTCCACGGTGGCCGGTGCCGTCTTCGCCTGCCCGGAAGGCTTCGCGTCGTCCTTGCCGGGTGCCGGGGACGAGTCGCCTCCGCCGAACCTCGCCCGCACCAGGGCCCGGATCTTGTCCGGGTCGACCATTTCCACCTGCTCGTCGCCGACATAGGCGGACCCCTTGGTCGGCAGGGTGTTGAACTCGACCTTTCCGCCGGTGAGGTTGGTGGCCTCCTGGGCGAAGTCGAGCACATTCAGCTTGCTGTCGATGACCAGGTCCTTCTTCACCACGCCGAAAAGCCCCTGCAGCTTGCCCAGACTGCCGAACACGCCCTCGGACTTGAGCTTATGGGTGACCGAGGAGAGGAACGCCTGCTGACGGTGGGTCCGGTCCAGGTCGCCGCCGTCCAGCCCGTGCCGCTGGCGGACAAAGGCCAGCGCCTGCTTGGGGTCCACGCTCTGCAGCCCGGCGGGGAAGTCGGCCCCGGAGTAGCGGTCCTTCACCGGGTGCTTCAGACAGACCTGAAGCGGCCCGAGCGCCTTGGCGATGTCATAGAAGCCGAGCAGGTTGACCTCGGCGAAGTGGTCGATCGGCACGTCGAGGAAGTTCTGCACGGTCGCCAGCGTCGCCTCCCGGCCCGCCTCCCGGCTCTGCGCCTCCAGCTTGCTGCCCTTGACGCCCTGGCTGTACAGCTTGTCGTGGGCGCTGGTGTAGGCGTAGGAGTACGCCTCCTTGATCTTGTAATGCCCCTGGGTCGAGCCATCGCCCTTGAAGGTCTGGACATAGCTGTCCCGCGGTATGGAGAACGCCTGGACCTTGCCGCCGTCGGCGGGTATGTGCATCAGGATCAGGGTGTTGGTGTTGTAGTACCCGATCTCGCTCGACCCGGCGTGCAGTTGGTCCTGGACGAACTCCTTCGGCAGGTTGTTGCCGTCCATGTCCTTGCGCGAATCCAGCCCGATCAGCAGCAGGTTGACCGAGTTGTCGAGGTGCTTGGGCGCGTTCTTCCCCACCTTGTCGAGGGCGTCGGAGGTGTTCAGCCCGCCGGTGATCCAGTGGTACGTGGCCCAGGAGACCCCGCTGGTCGCCAGCACGGCGGCGGAGGCCACCCCGACCACCACCCGCCCGGTGACCACCAGCCGGGACGTCCGCCTGCCGCCCCGCCGCCGGGCGGCCCTGCCGTGTCCGCCGGACCTGTTGCCGCTCCGCCCTGGTTCCTTACCCACGGTTCTTCCTCACCTTCGCGACCTTCGCGCTTCGCCTGGCCCGGATCCAGCGCACCGCCAGCACGACGATCAGTGCGGCCTCGGCCGCCGCCATGGCCGGGAAGGCGTCGATGGCCCAGTGCACCGCCCCGGTGGTGAGCCCCTTGCCATGGGCCCCGGTCTTGCCCGTCGACTGCTCGGCGACCACTGTGATCAGCGCCACCACCGGCGGTGGCGCGTACGCCACCCACCAGGCACCCGCGCGCGAGCAGGTCGCGGCCGCGATGACCGCACCGAGGACCGAGGTGACCACCAGGGCCCAGCCCAGCGAGGAGTGGGTCAGCTCGTCCACCACGGCGCCGAGCACCGGCAGGACCACGGCGAGCAAGGCCGCTCCACGGCCCCGCGCCCCCGTTCTGCCGCCTTTTCTGGCTCTCCCGCGTGCACCTGCCGCTCGACGCCGTGAGGCAGGCACCCGGTGTGATCCTTGCGTGGCGGGGTGGGGCGTGGCGGGGTCTTGGCCTGCCACGGGCGTTCCGGGTTGCATAGTTGCGCAATGTAGCAAGCATTGCGGCTAGTCTGTACGGGTGTTCGGCCGGAATCCCGGGAGAGTGAACTAGACAGGGGAGGGGCGCGTCAATGGCGGCACCAGGGGGCAGAGCCGTGGATCCCCCAACCCAGGCACTCGATTTGGCGGCCCTGATGTTCGGGCTGCTAGCTTCGCCGCTGCGCCTGCACATCGTCTGGGCTCTCGCCCAGAGTGAGAGCGACGTCACACGCCTGGCACTGCGGGTGGGCGCCCGGCCGCAGGCCGTGAGCCAGCACCTGGCCCGGCTCAAGCTCGCCGGGGCGGTCCGGGCTCGCACCGAGGGCCGCCGCCAGATCTACGCGGTGACGGACCCCCGGCTGAGCGCGGCCGCGCGGACCATGCTGGCGGAGACCATCGCCGAGGCGGACGGCCTCCCGGCCTGAACGGGGCGGAGTCCCGCCTCCGGTACCGGAGTTGATCCCTGCCGAGTCCCGGGCGCCGACCTACCATCAGGATTGATGCCACCGAGCTCTACTGTCCGTCGGTCAGTGCTCTGCTCAGGGTGCGAAGCGGGCCACGGTGCACGAGCGGAGCGACGGGCCAGACGCCGGTGCTTACATACGCGGGGTTATGGAGACCGAACGCCATCAGGGTCGTCACGGGTAACACGGGGATGGCAGCCCCCTCCTCAGCCCAATTAGGCCCGCACTCGCTCGGCGGGCTCCCGCCATCCCGGAGCCTGAGCGCCCCCGCCGGAGGCATCGTCTCTGACGTTCAACGGCTGCTCTTGCATCAGCTGCGCGGACGGGCGCCCCCGGGCCGGAGACAGGTGCGCGCGGCCCGGGGTGATACGAGTCGCCTTGAACCCGCAGAGAAGGTTGTTACTCAATGCCTGGGTGGTGGGTCTGATGCGGGAGGGGGTACGTTGTGAATCGCTTCGTGCATGCGGGCAGTTGGGATCCAGATCGGTGGGCCAGTGGGAGGAACAGGACTGGTCGCAAGATCCAGTTGATTTCCGTGTCGCCTCGGGTCACGGCGTAGGTACAGGCCTGCCCGCCGATGAGCGACCAGGTGGTCTGGCTCTTGTCGAACCATTCCCGTGCGGCGGTCGCTTCCTTCCGGTCCTGGTCCGTCATCGTCATCTCTATGGCCACGATGACGCCGATGACTGCTTCTGCTGCGCTTCCGGCGTCGAACGATGCGACGGGGACGGGGCTTTGTTCGCTGCCGATGGTGGAGATGGTGCACTCGCACCAGTAGCCGGACCGTAAGGCGGTTCCGCGGGGCCTATTCATAGGGTGCTCCCGGAAGGGTCGGTGCCATCAGAAGCTCGGCGGTGACGGTGTGGCCTTGTCCGTCCCGGCGGATTGCCACATGGGTCGCGAGTGCGGTGACCAGCGCGAGTCCGCGCCCGTGCGTAGCCGCCGCATTCGGCTGTCCGACCGTCGGCGCACTCGATGCACCGCCGGCGTCCATGACGGAGACGGCGAGCACGCGCTCCGTGAGGGCCAGGGCGACATGGAAGTGCCCGGTGCTGCCGCTGGCGGTGTGCAGGACGGCGTTGCTGCTCAGCTCGCTCACGATCAGGGCGACGTCATCGGCACATGTGCGGTGACGGAGGACGTCACGGGCCCAGCGTCGTGCGCGGCTGACCTCTTCTGCCGAACCTGGGCAAGTGAGCCCCCAGACTCGCGGATAGCTCGTATACTCATCCATACAAGTTCCTTTGCGCTGGTGGGACGCTATGGACAGCGGGATTCTGTTAGACGAGTTTCACGCCGTCGTGGGCCCGGACGGCCGGCGGGAATGGCGCGTCAAGGGCGTCCAGGACGCGTATCGCGTAAGCCTCGTCGGCGAGCTCGGTGACCTCGTCGCGCGTCGCCCAGCGCAGTGCTCTGGTCTCGGCGCCCGTGGTCGGGTTCCCGTCGATCGCTTCGCAGCGGAAGACGAGGGAGACGATCAAGCCGGTCATGTTCTTGTACACGCCCGTCAGGACCGCCGGTGTCGCGATCTTGATCCCGGTCTCTTCGAGCACCTCGCGCTCAAGAGCATCGTGGATGGTCTCGCCGGCCTCCAGCACGCCACCCGGCGGCTCCCAGTGGCCGTTGTCCCGCCGCTTGATCAGCAGCGCGCGGCCCTGGTCGTCGACGATGATCCCGGCGACGCTCACGGAGTGGGGGCGCTCTGTGCTCACGTTCCTCGGTTCCCTTTGGCTGGCTAGTCTCTCCACCGTAGCAACTGAACTCAACCGCTCGTCTAGATACCTAAAGGAGTGCAGATGTCTGCTCTTCCCTCCGGCCTGCTCGGATCGTTGGATCCGACCAGTGATCGCGCGGTGTTTCGCCAGATTGCTGATCAATTGCGGGAGGCCATCGACAAGGGGCGCTTCAGGGAAGGCGACAAGCTTCCCTCGGAGGCCGAGTTGGTGGAGCACTACTCCGTATCGCGGATGACGGTGCGCAACTCGCTCTCGATCCTCCAGGGTGAGGGGCTGGTGCTGTCCGAGCACGGCAAGGGCGTATTCGTCCGGCCTCGCCCGCCCGTCCGGCGTCTGGCCTCGGACCGGTTCGCCCGTCGACACCGGGAGCAAGGGAAGTCGGCCTTCACGGTGGAGGCGGAGGCTGCGGGGAGCCGTCCCGAGGTGGACCGCCTGGAGGTGCAGGAGGAACGGCCTTCGACGGACATCTCCGCACGGCTGGGCGGGCCCCGGCGGGTGCTGGTGCGCCGGCGCCGTTACCTGCTCGATCACCGGCCGGTGGAATTCGCCGTCTCGTACCTCCCGCTCGATCTCGCACGCGGCACCCCGATCGCCCAGCCCAATCCCGGGCCCGGCGGGATCTACGCCCGCCTGGAAGAACTCGGCCACCGGCTGGACCACTTCGATGAGGAGATCCGCGCCCGGATGCCAACTCCGGCCGAGGTCAAAGCGCTTCAACTGGTCTCCGGCGTACCGGTCATTCACCTGATCCGGACCGCGTACGACACCGAGGGCCGTGCTGTCGAGGTCTGTGACACGGTCATGGCCGCCGACGCGTATGTGCTGTCCTACCAGCTGCCCGCCACATAGGAGTTGGGGTGTGAGGGTGGCAGCCTGTCGGCTCGTCAGCCGACCGCTTATCTAGACGGCTAGGTATCCATGCATGCCGGGATGTCGGAAGCGGACGCGAAAGGCCCCCAGCCAAGATCGGCTGAAGGCCTTCGCACTGGTGCCCCCGGGCAGATTCGAACTGCCGACACCCGCTTTAGGAGTGGGATCGAATCCGTGACGGGTGGTTCTCGATCGTGCTGCGTGGTGCTGTTCTATCTGGTCAGCGCCACGCGGCTTCGTGCCCAATCCCGCTCGAGACACCTTGTGCCAGACGGTCCGCTCACGCATGGCTCACGCGTCGGGGTGCTTCTCGCCTGCGGTGCAGCGGGCACTGATGCGTGCGAGTCCGGCGAGATCCGCAAGGAGCTGACTAGCCGCGCTGACGCAACTGTTGGACTACCGGTACCACGGCCAGGCAGAGCAGTGCGGTTCCCCCGAACGCTGCACCTGCTGAGAGCAGAGCACCGGAGACCGCAGTGCCGTCAAGGGCCTTGAGGAAGCCAACGCATGCCGCGACAAGGGCGGAGAACAGCACCATGACCAGCAGCCAGGGAATCCAGGCGCTGTTCCCGGGCTCGGAGGAGGGCGTGGGTGAGGGCACCGGAGCAGACGGTTGGTGTGGAGTGTTCACAGCGATGCTTCCTTCTCGAATTGGTGGCGGGGGACGGCGCCAAAGGCGGGTTCGGCAGAAGGGCCCAATAGCGCACCCGCCAGAGCGATGCGGGCGCGCCGTACTGAGGCGCCGACGTCCAGATGTGCGCGGTCCAGCTCGTCAAGGCCGTTCAGCGCGGCCACGATCTCCTGCTGCTCCGCCAGATCCGGCAATGGAATCCGCAGCGACCCGAGAGATTCGGACCGGAGCGACGGGGCCGCGGTGGCTGCGGCCCGGTCCCGCATCCAGGCGACGGACTTGTCCAGGCATAGGTAGTGGTGCAGGTACTCCGGCAGCACCCGGTCCCTCTGCCCCTCGGTCACCCGGAGCCGGATGACATTGGGACTCATTAGCCAGCCGACTTGATGCTGCTGTACCAGCGCCGGCGGAACGATCGCACCGGAGCGGACACACACGACATCCTTTTCCTGCAGCTCGAAGTTCCTCAGCCGACGGGCCGTCTCCTCTGTCACTCTCTCGTCCGCCTCGTCACTGATGCGCCGGCCTTTCAGATGCCGTGGGAACACCACGGGAACTGGGCCGTTGGTGCTGCGCTGCTTCTTGCCGAGCTTGGAATAAGACGGTCCGGCCTGGATCTCGCACAGTGACTCGAGGCTGGCCATGGAGGTCGGCTGGTTCTTCCGGAGCAGCGGTCCACGGTCCCGGACGAACGGCAGCCGGGCGACAGCCTCCTGTATGTCCCATAGCCGCTCCTCGGTATCGCTCAACTTTCCCCATGCACCAATGAGTTCGCCCTCGAAGTCGTCTCCGTAGCCGTTCCGGCGTTCGACATGGTCAAGAGGGTTGAGTGAGTAGTCGCTCCGCCGCAGTTCATCTCGGGTCACCAGAGCACAGGGCACCGGCTCCGCGGTTGTCCCCCCGAGGGGAGGAGTCACCCCTCCCGGGTTCCTGCAGGCACGGTAGGCGTCGAGGAGAGATTCGGCGTCCAGAGCGCTGAGGACCCGACGAGAGCCGTTCTTCACTCCCATGTGCCGTGCGTCGAGGAACAGTGTGCTGTCGCACGGGTTGCCGGGGTGGCGCAGCATCCACACGGACACCGGGACGGCGGTGCTGGTGAACAGCTTTGCTGGCAAGGCGATGACACCGTCGACAACTCCGCTCTCCACCAAATTCCGGCGGATGGTCCGCTCAGCCTTGTGACTGGAGTTGCCTGCCTTGTTGGGCATGATGATCCCGGCTCGGCCCCGCTCGCGCAGCTTGGCCAGGCAATGCTGGACCCATGCGAGGTTGTCGTTGTCACGGGGTGGCGCCCCGTACCTCCACTGCCCCTCACGGCGCTCTCCGCGGCCGGGGTCGCTCATGTTGAACGGCGGGTTGGTGAGCACGATGTCGAACGATTCCAGCGGGGCCTGCTCCGAATGGTCGTTCCAGGGGGTTGTGCGCTTGAGGTCGAGAGCCGGGGAGACGCCATGAAGGAGCAGGTTCATGGTCGCCAGTCGCCAGGTGTCGGCACGCCGGGTCTCGCCGTACGTACGCAGCGTCCCCTTGTGCGGCAGGCCGTCCTCGTCCGAGGCGCAGGCGGCCACCGCTTCGATGAGGAACCCGCCGTCACGGGCGTATGGGTCGTAGATGGACTCCGGTTTCCCGGGACCGAACTCCGAGCAGGCCAGCCGCGTCATCAGCCGGACCACCGGGCGCGGAGTGAAGAACTCGCCACTGCCCAGAGCGGCTTGCTGCTCGTACTCGTCGAGGATCAGCCCGAACACATCCTCGGTGAGGCGGCTCATCGCGTCCACGACATTGCGAAGGTCGCGAGCGGTCCGTGGCTCCAGACGCCCCAACGCCTCCTGCATGCTGGAATGGACGCCGAGGCCACGCATGTCCTCGTCGGCCGCGCGGCCGACGTCCCGGAGCAACTGGGCGGCCTCGTCGAGACTGCTGAGGGTACGGGCACGAGCGGCCAACGTGTCGAAGCGGTCCGCGGCGGCGGCACGGAGATAGTGGAGACATAGCAGCAGGTTCAAATAGTCGAGCACGCTGGCCGCTCCCCGTACCCGGTCGACGAGACCGCCCATGAGTTTGGTTACGATCCGACGGTTCTCGGGGCGAGGTTCATCGACCGCGCTGGTCGGGATGCGGTACGACGACCCGGCGCCGGGACGGCGCCTCGCCTCATCGGCCGGGGACCTCCTGGCGACTTCTCTCTTCCGGGCACGGTCCCCGTAGGTGGTGCCGGCGGGCTCTCCTGCGCCGAGCCGCCCGGACGGCACCGGCCGCTGGTTCAGCCGCGCGGCTCAGGGACCCTGTGCGCGGTGGCCGCCATGTACCTTGCGGCGCGGTCCGCTTCCAGCCCCGAGCGAGGCCTCGGTGTTCCAGCACGCCAAGCCGGCGCGGACACGGACACGTTGGCATCCATGACCGCCGGTTTGCTCGGCGCGGGTCTGGGGCAGGAATGGCTCGGTTCGTACGGCCGGTCCGTTCAAGACGCCCCGCTGCTGGACGCGCTGGCCGAGAACCTGCTCCGACCGGTCCCCGAGTCACTGACTCCACCCTCCCCGGACGAGGCCCGTCGGGCACGGTCGCGGTTCGTCGAAGAACTCGATAGTGCCGACATCGGAGCCAGCCTTCTGCTCCCGGACTGCCGAGAGGCGCGCATCGTGAACCGAGGCACGCTGATGGCCGGCAACTGGTCGGCACAGCGCACTCGTCTGACCACTGCGGACGGCCAGAACCTCTTCCTCATCCGTGGGGTGCGGCGCATGGAAACGGGAGACGCCCTCGATGCGGCTCGTGCGGAAGCATCGAAAGCCGTCGAGAACCGTCCCACTGCACAAGCCCGGCTGCAGGGCGCGTATTTGCCCGTCACCGATATTGGCCGAGTGAACGAAGCGCTCACAGCTCTGGGGTTGGCCACATCCCGCCGCGGCCCCGACTGGATCTCCTACGAGAACCTGGTCATCAGGCAGACGAACCGCAAGGAACGGGCCACGGACGTTCCCGGAGCCCAACTCCGCCTCACGGTCACCGATATCCGGGCGGTATGGGAGCGGCTGTGCAGTATGGGATTTGACGGAGAGGTCCAACGGGACCGCGGCGCCTTCTGGCTGCAGATCGACCCGTATCTGATCGTCTCCGTCAACAACGCGGAGTCGCCCCCGGGGTGATGATGCGACCGGCTGTCCGTGAGGAACAGCGAGACTGGTGACGGTCGGCTCTGGGCCGTTGTCCTCGCGGCGGTTCTCGCTCACGCCCCCGGGGCGCCGTAGCCGAGCGCTTTCCGCGCTCGCTCGCCGACCTGGCCGACGCCGCGGTGCATCAGGAGCGACCAGGACCCAGCACCTGCTGTCTACATCCAAGGCGATATCCGGGAGATCAACTCACTGCCCGCTGCTCACCCGTACACCTTTGCTGACCAGTCCCTTTGGGACGTCGTGCCGCACGCGCCCGTCACCGCCCCAACTCACTCGCCGAGCCTGGGCCAGGGGGCGAAGAGAGCGGGCACCTCAGGTCTCACGACGTCGCGGTGATCGAGAGGGCACCCAGAGCGAACTTGTGCGTCTGTGCGGCTGCTTCGTCGATCGGCACACGCTTGCCGTCCGGCGGGAAGAAGTCGACGACGCCGATCGCGCCGTAGTTTGCCCAGAAGCAGGTCGTCATGGGGAAGGTGTCGCTGACGTTCTGCTGGCACTTCAGTGCCAGGTCCTTGGTGGTGAAGGCCTTGGGCTCGCCGACCGGGTTCCGGCCGTAGCCCTTCTCCAGGTCCATGGTCCGGGAGAAGACCTTGTCCAGCGCGGCGGCGGGGTCTGCGACCTTTTCGTACAAGGTCGTTCGGGTGGTGAGGTTCGGCACTGTCGTCCGCATCCCGCCCTTGCTGAGGGTGATGCGCGTCGCGCCGAAGCAGGAGACCTTGTCTTCCCTGGGCTCCTGCTTGACCTGCGGAAGGTCGTCGTCGCCGGTGACCGACATGTCTAGGTCGCTGCCGAAATGGAAGCCCCCGTTGCCCTTGTCACAGGTCATGCCGTCCATCGCGGGCACGCGGATTGCCTTGTACCGGGCTCCGTTGTCGACGGCGAGCTTTTCTGCCTTCGACAGGGCGTCCTTCTTGCCGCCGTCGTCTGAGCCACAACCTGCGGCGAGCACGCCGACGGCTATGACGGCGGGCAGAGTCCCCCACTTGTTCTTCATCGCCGACCTCTCCTGGTCAATGATCACCAGGGGATCCTATGGCCAGAGCGATCTGGGTATGTCGTGCGTCTCCAGGCGGGGGCTGCCGTTGCCCTGAGGGAACTCCTCGGCCCCCCATCCGCCGCGGCGATCTGCGCGAGCGGTGTCCTGCTTGCGCAGGTAGACCAGGCCGACTAGGGCGCGTTGGCGCGGCGGGAGTTTGCAACGGCGGTCGACCTCGCGGCTGACGATGGGCATCGTGACCCACTCGACCAGCGCATGAGGCAGGTCGAGTGCGGCGGGATGAGGAACCAACGAGGTGTCTGTGCCGGTGGGTTGAGACTTCGAACACCTCCCTCAACGGCACGGGAGCCTCGTGCGTTATGGACGTCACCACCCTCACCGCGGCGTTTCGTCAGACTTTCTCGACTCGCACGGGGTGTCCCGCGAGGAGTTGATTCATGTCGTCGGTGTCGGAGGTGAAGACGGTTGTCTGAGATCCCTGCGCGGCTTCCCGCCTGGCCACAGCTGCCAGAATGGCGTCGATGGCGTACTTGTGCCCATGCAGGCCGGCTGCCTTCAGCATGTCGCGCGCTATGGTGATCGCCTGATCGTCCGTGTGCACGATACGGATACGGGACAGTGTCCAGTTCCACAGTGCCTGCCTCGACGTTTCGCGGGGGTCCCATGCCTCCAAGGTCGTGAGCGCCGAGGTGACGATCGGGATGTCGAGCCGCGGAGCTGTCTTGATCAGCGCAGCCATCTCCCGATCGCCCTGAACCGCCTTGGAGAGAGCCTCGGAGTCGAACACGAAGACGCGCTGTCGCGGTCGGTGCAGCTTCGCTCGGGTGGTGCGGCTCACGCGGCCTCATCCGAACTCGGCCGCTGCTCGTCATGCCAGCTGTCGATGGCGGCGATTCGGTCCAGCGCTGCTTGCTGCTCGTCGTCCGTCACGGTGCCGTGCTCTCCTTCGAGGCGTTCGGCCAACTCGCGTAGTCGGTCCATGGCGTCCTGATGGGCGGCGGCGGCTGCGATGTAGCCGGACACCCCGCGTGCGTCGACGCGCTCCTTGATTGATTCCACCAGCTCTTCCGGCACGGTGATAGTGATCTTCCGGGTTGCCATACTTCAAGTATGTCACGCCCCGCCTGTCGCATCCTGCTCTTCCCGAAGGAGCCGGCTCCGGGGCGTAGGGCGCACCGCTCACGCAAACGGCCCCGGACGAGGAGTCCGAGGCCGAATAGAACGCCTCCCTGGGGAGAAACCCCAGGTCAGCGCGTTACCGCGAAGTACCCCCGGGCAGATTCGAACTGCCGACACCCGCTTTAGGAGAGCGGTGCTCTATCCCCTGAGCTACGGAGGCTGGGCAGCGGTCAGTCTAGCGGGTGGCCGAGTGGCGGGGGCAAGGGTGGTCAGCGGTGGGAGGACGCGGCTGTGCGGCGGGTGACCTTGACGCGCCAATTGCCGTGCCGGTCATGGCTGATGACATCGATGGTGACGCCCTCGACCGTGGTGTGCTGACCGGCCAGGTAGGGGGCATCGCTGAGGCCTGCGGTGACATTGGGGTCCGTGGTGTAGCAGCCGGGGCTGCCCGGGGTGGCGTCGAGGGCGCGGATGGGGCCGGCGCCGGAGGCGCGGTCGGTGGCGACGGTGGTGAGGAGGACGCCGGGGCGGCAGACGGCGTGGTCCAGGCGGCCGGGGGCGCGGGCCTCGAGGGTGAGGGCGCGGGTGCGGGAGAGGGGGACGACGATCAGCTTGGGGCCGCCCTTGACCGAGGTGGGGCTGAGGGCGAAGGTGCGGGTGCCGGCCAGGGTGACGCAGCGCACCTGGCTCGGGGCCAGCCAGCCGAGCTTCCACTTGTGCCAGGCGAGGAAGTCGTTGGACGGCCCCCAGTCCTCGTCCATGGGATCCCAGTGGCCCACGGGCGTCCGCGGCCGGTTGCCGTGACCGCCGGTGTAGTAGAGGTCGGGGAGGCCGAAGCTGTGGGCGTTCTCATGGGTGAGGACGCGGTAGGGACTGTCCCCGGTCTGGCGGCTCCAGATGAAGGAGACGTTCTTCAGCGGGGCGCCGCGGCGGGTCCGCAGGCCGGTGGGGGCGCCGGCGAAGGTGACCGAGCGGACGTCATCGGTGGCGGGCGGCCCGGCGTTGGGCGTGGCCAGGACGTTGACCAGGTCATAGCGGCGGAGGTCGACCTGGCCGTCGACCGCGGCGAGGATCTCCCTGGAGATCGCGTGGTAGCCGTCGTGGCTGCGGGTGTCGAAGGGCGTGCCGCGCTCGATGCCATAGGCGGAGTACGGGCGTGACATGCGGATCCAGCGCAGCAGGGGCGTGGAGCGGTAGTCGAGGCGCCCGTATGAGCTGGCCCGGTAGTAGTCGGAGACGGCGGGGAAGAACTCGGCGTACCGTTCCCGCGGTGTGCCCCGGGCCGGGGCGTCCGGGAAGTCGATGAAGAAGGTGATGGCCCGGACCGTGCCGCTGGATTTGGCGTAGCCGCGCGGGGTGCGGGCGCCCTCGGAGACGTTGTCGGTCACCGTGCGCAGGGCGCAGGGGCCGGATGGCGGGCGGCCGGTGGGGTCGGGTGCGGTGGGGGCCCTCGGGTGGGAGGGCTTGGATGCCTGGGCCGGCGCCGGTGCGGTGAGGGCGAACAGCGCGGCCGCCACGATCGGGATGGCCAGGGATTTCATGGCCGTCACCTCCTGCCTCGCGGTACTCACTGTGGGTTGCCGGGCGGGCGTTCGCTTCCTGACCGCGGCCGGATGGGTGGCTTTCGCGGGGCGGTGGATGTGATGGGCCTCACGGGCGGAGGGGGAAATTTCCGGGGACGTTCTCCCCGTTTGACGTCACGTACCGCAGAAACGGGGAGTCGTTCCCCGGTTCTTGATCGACTTTATGGACCGACCGGCCGAGCAGGGCCGAGGGGGCCGGGAGGAGTGTCGGACGTGACGTCATCGCAGCAGCCGCGTCTTCGCGCGGACGCCCAGCGCAACCGGGAGCGGATCGTCGCGGCGGCCCGTGAGGTTCTGGTCGAGGAGGGGGTCGAGTTCTCGTTCGACAAAATCGCTCGACGCGTCGGGGTCGGGAATGCCACGCTGTATCGGCATTTCGCGGACCGCCGCGAGCTGATCCACCATGTCACCCTCTCGGTGATGGCCCGCCTCGCGGGCCAGGCCGAGACGGCTCGAAACGAGGAAGCCGATGCTTTCGAGGCGTTGAGGCGCTTTGTCCACGCCGCCGCGGAGGAGCGGGTCGGAGCCCTGTGCTCACTGCTCGCCCTGGGCGTCGACCGCAGCCACCCGGAAATCCTCGAGGCATGGGACTGCCTCGAGCGGGAGATCGAGGCGGTGATGTCGGCGGCGCGCGCGTCCGGGCAGCTGCGCGCCGACATCGAGGTCGGCGACCTGATGGTGGCGATCACCCAGCTCACCAGGCCGCTGCCGGGCGGCGGTTGCGAGCACTTCGCGCGGTTTATGCACCGGCACCTACAACTTTTTCTGGACGGACTGATGATGCCGTCCCGATCACAACTTCCGGGGAAGGCGGCGACGTTGGCAGACCTTCGCCGCAAGGGATCGCTTGATCCGGCCCATTGTCAGACCCCTCTGTCATAGTCCGACTCAGACTTCCGACACAGACTTCCGTACCGATCGTTCGCACCGATCAACGCACCACTAGGTAGGCCTCAACCATGTCAGAAACCCTCACCCCCGATCCCAGGCGCTGGAAGGCGCTGATATTCATCGCCCTGGCCCAGCTGATGGTGGTGCTCGACGCGACCATCGTGAACATCGCCCTGCCCTCCGCCCAGACCGACCTGCACATCTCCGACGGCAACAAGCAGTGGGTCATCACCGCCTACGCCCTCGCCTTCGGCGGTCTGCTGCTCTTCGGCGGCCGGATCTCCGACCTGTGGGGCCGCAAGCGGGCCTTTGTCACCGGCCTGGTCGGCTTCGCGGCCGCCTCGGCCTTCGGCGGTGCCGCGGTCAACATGGGGATGCTGCTGACCGCCCGTGCGCTCCAGGGCGTCTTCGGCGCGCTGCTCGCGCCGGCCGCGCTGTCGCTGCTCGCGGTGACCTTCACCGAGGTCAAGGAGCGGGCCAAGGCGTTCGGTGTCTTCGGTGCGATCGCCGGTGCCGGCGGTGGCGTCGGCCTCATCCTGGGCGGCGTGTTCACCGAGTACCTCAACTGGCGCTGGACGTTCTTTGTGAACATCCCCTTCGCGGTGGTCGCCGCCCTCGGCGCGATAGCCGTGGTCCACGAGCCCGCCGGCAGCCGCAACCCCGCCAAGCTCGACATCCCCGGCGTCATCCTGGCCACCCTCGGCCTGGTCTCGCTGGTGTACGGCTTCACCCGCGCCGAGACCGAAGGCTGGTCGGCCGGCAGCACCATCGGCCTGTTCATCGCCGCCGCCGTGCTGCTGATCGCCTTCGCGGTCGTCGAGACCCGGGTGAAGCAGCCGCTGCTGCCGCTGCGGGTGGTGACCAACCGCAACCGCGGTGGTGTCTATGCCGCGCTGGGCCTGGCCGCCATCGGGATGTTCGGCCTGTTCCTCTTCCTCACCTACTACCTCCAGGTCACCAGGGGGTACAGCCCGGTCAAGACCGGCCTGTCCTTCCTCCCGATGATCGCGATGATGATCGTCGGTTCGACGCAGATCGGTGCCCGGCTGATGATGCGGGTCCCGGCCCGCTGGCTGATGGGCCCGGGCTTCCTGGTCGCCACCGTCGGCATGCTGCTGCTCACCCGGATCGACATGAACACCTCGTACACCACGGGGATCCTGCCCTCGCTGATGCTGATGGGCATCGGCATGGGTACCGCCTTCATGCCCGGCATGAGCCTGGCCACGCACGGCGTCCAGCCGCGTGACGCCGGTGTCGCCTCCGCGATGGTCAACACCTCGCAGCAGGTGGGCGGCGCGATCGGCACCGCGCTGCTCAACACCATCGCGGCCAGCGCCACCACCTCGTACTTCAAGTCGCACGCGGCCTCGGTCACGTCGAAGGAGGCGGGGAAGGCGCTGGTGTTCCAGTCCGCGGTGCACGGCTACACCACCGCCATCTGGTGGGCCTCCGGCATCCTCGCGCTGGCCGCGCTGATCGCGATGGTGTTCGTCAACACCGGCGCGCAGGGCGGCCCGCAGGCCACGTCCGGCAAGGGCGAGGAGGCGGAGGACTTCGTCCCGGTCATGGCGCACTGACCGCCCGCATCCCATGCGAAGCCCCCGCCGGACACGGTCCGGCGGGGGCTTCGCCTTGCCCGGGCGCGGTCCTCAGCGCAGCCAGGGCAGGTCCGCGCCGGCCGGCTGCAGGCCCGCCGCGATCGTCCCGCAGATCCGGCCGAACAGGGCGGCCTCCTCGGGCGTGAGGCGGTCGAAGATCGCCGAGCGGACGGCGGCCACATGGCCCGGTGCGGACTTCTTCAGCATCTCGAACCCGTCGTCCGTGAGGACGGCCAGCTGGCCGCGCTTGTCGGAGGGGCAGTCCTCGCGGCGGACCCAGCCGTTCTTCTCCAGCCGGGCGATGGCATGGGAGAGCCGGGAACGGGTGATCTTGGCACTCTCGGCGAGCTCGGTCATCCGCATCCGGCGGCGCGGCGCCTCCGAGAGCTGGACGAGCAGGGCGTAGTAGAGGTGCGGCATGCCGGCGTCGCGCTGGAGCTGGCGGTCGAGGTGATCCTCCAGGAGTGTGCTGGCGTGCCGGTACGCCTGCCAGGCGGCCTGCTCCTCGGCGCTGAGCCAGCGGGGCTCCGCCGGGTCCGTCGCGGATCGGTTCGTCATGACATCCACTGTTCCACCCGGTGATCCATTCGGCACTTGATTCTTGAAGTTTAAATAACTCGGGGTTAGGGTCGCCCTCAAGGGGGTGCTTGAGAATTCAAGTACATCTCCTTCGCTCAGATCCCGGACCGCCCGGAGGCCACCGTGCGCATGCCTGCCCTCTATCTCTCCCATGGCGCCCCGCCGCTCGCCGACGACCCGCTGTGGCCCGGCCAGCTCGCCGCCTGGTCCGCCGAACTGCCCCGGCCCACCGCGATCCTGATCGTCTCGGCGCACTGGGAGGAGGCCCCGCTGGCGCTGGGCGCCACCGGGACGGTGCCGCTGGTCTACGACTTCTGGGGTTTCCCGGAGCGCTACTACCGGGTCGCCTACGCCGCCCCGGGCGCCCCCCAACTGGCCGAACGGGTGCGCGGGATGCTGCGCGGCGCCGGTACGCCCGTACATGACATCCCGGACCGGGGGCTCGATCACGGTGCCTATGTACCGCTCGTCGAGATGTACCCGGACGCCGATGTGCCGGTGCTCCAGATCTCGCTGCCCACCCTCGACCCGCGGCGGCTGATGGAGACCGGCCGCAGGCTGGCGCCGCTGCGGGAGGAAGGGGTGCTGATCGTCGGCAGCGGCTTCTTCACCCACAACCTGGCCGCCCTGCGGCATTCCGGCACGCCGCAGTGGTCGGCGGAGTTCGACCACTGGGGCCGGGAGGCGCTCGGCGCACAGGACGTCGACGCCCTGCTGGACTTTGCGCACAAGTCCCCGGCGGCCCGCCTGGCGCACCCGCGCACCGAGCACTTCGCCCCGCTGTTCGTCGCCCTGGGCGCCGCCGAGGACGAACTGGCCACCCAGCGCAGCGTCATCGACGGCTTCTGGCGAGGGCTGGCGAAGCGGTCGGTGCAGTTCGGCTAGCCCAACGGCTAGCCCGGTCCGGGCTCATCGCCCGATCAGCTCGCAGGCCCGGGTCATGGAGGCGAAGGACCGGTACGCCCGCTCCGGGTCGGCGGCCGCGACGTCCAGCGCGGTGTCCGCGAACTTGATCACATGCTCGTCGCCATGCGTGGCGGCCCGTTCGAACGCCTCCTCGGCGGTGGGCGGTACGGCGGCCGGGCCGGGGAGTGGTTCGGCCGGGGCGTAGGCGGCCGTCACCACCGCACTGGCGAGCCAGCCCGGGGTGGCGGGGATCCGGGCGAAGTAGGCGATCCAGTCGGCGAGTTGGCGTGGGTCGCCGAGTGCGGCCCGCCAATTGGCCTCGGTGATCCGGGAACTGGCCGTCGGCAGCTCCTCCAGCTGGTGCCGGTAACGGTCCAGCCAGCGGTGCACGGCGGCCGCATGGCCCCGGCGCTCGGGGCCGCTCCTGTGCAGTCGTTCCAGGGCTTCGTCCAGCGTTCCGCTCGTGTCGTGCATGGCCCGACGCTAGAGGCGGGGGGCGCCCGGCGTAACGGTCCCTGGTCCTACGGCTGGAGGCCGAGCGGTTCAGTGCTGAGCGCTCCGCTGGAAGTGAGGTCCTGCGACTGCGGGCCGTCCGTGGCCGGTCGCGCCCACGCGGCGGAGCCGCATCACGCGGCCGCCCCGCGCCCCTTACGGGGCGCGGTACCGCACCGGACTTCCACAAGCTCGCTCGGTGCCAGTAAAAGTTCAGTGCTCGTGCCAGTAGAAGATGTAGTACGCGGCCACGGCCACGGCCATCCCGCAGAACAGCCCGATCCCGGAGGAGCGGAGCACCGAGCCGCCGGAGAGGACGTGCAGGAAGCCGATGCTGCCACCGGCGAGGACCCCGAAGCCGATCGCCCGCAACTCGGTGTTCATCGCGTTCCGCTCCCGTACCAGGACATGGCCGACGGCGAACGAGATCGCCGCGGCTGCCAGGCCCAGCAGCCAGCCGCCCAGCTCGGAGAAGCCGTTCTCGTGGGCGAGGAAGACGGTGTACAGGCCCAGGGCGAAGGCGAGGAGGGCGGGCAGCGCCCAGGTGTAGCGGCTCCGGTCGGGGACCGGTCCGGCGTGGGTCACCCGGGCCGGCAGCCGGGTGCTCCGGGCCACCGGGCCGGGGACGTCGGATGCGTGGTGCGGCAGGATCGAGTGCGCGGGCATCTCCGGGCTCCTCTCGCTCACCCCCCTTCCCCCCAGCGCACACCCGTGTCCCGGCACGGGCAACTCGAGCGGGCGGGCGGTGCCGGGAATGCCGGAAATCCAACCTTCCAGGACGTCCCGTGCAACCAGGGGGCGGTGTGGGACGTCTTGAAGGGCGGAAGTCCGGGCACGAGCGGAAGTCCGGGCACGATCCGGCCACGGGCGGCGTTTCCCCACAGTGACCGGGGTGACGCCGAATGTGGCGGCCGCCATGGGAGCGCGGGGTCGTGGTTCTCCACGAGGGCCTGAAGACCCGCCTCGGCAGCCGGTCCGACCAGTGCGTCCGCGCCTCTGGGCGACGTGCTCCCCGGTCTGTGTCCGGGCAGGGTACTGCATGATCAGAAAAAAGAAGAGCTTGCCGGGGAATTCTGTCCGGATTCCAGTCGTTCTTTTCTTCGGACGGACCCGCAAGGCAGCGAGTCCTCATCCATCCCGCGACCGTCTCATCGCAAGGGAGCACGCATGGCAACCCGTGCCGTCGCCCGTCGTCGGACCGCCACCACCAAGGCCGCCGGCGAGGCAAGCAGCGTTCGCGCCTCGGCCGGGGAGATAGCCGACCGCGACCTGGTCGGCATGTACCTCGACGAGATAGCGCGCACACCCCTGCTCGACGCCGCCAAGGAGGTCGAGCTGTCCCAGGCCATCGAGGCGGGCGTCTATGCCCGGCAGATCCTCGACGGCCTCGAGGCCGGCGAGGCGGGGGGTGCCTCCCGCGAGGAGCTGGAGGCGATAGCCGCCGAGGGGGCCCGGGCCAAGGACGTCTTCATCAAGTCGAACCTGCGCCTGGTGGTGGCCGTGGCCCGGCGCTATCCGCGCAGCGGTCTGCCGCTCCTCGACCTGATCCAGGAGGGCAACGCGGGCCTGGTGCGTGCGGTGGAGAAGTTCGACTACACCAAGGGCTTCAAGTTCTCCACCTATGCGACCTGGTGGATCCGGCAGGCCATCACCCGTTCCATAGCGGACCAGTCGCGCACCATCCGCCTCCCCGTCCACCTGGTGGAGGAGCTGGGCCGCATCCGCCGGGTGCAGCGTGAGTTCAACCGCGAGCACGGCCGCGACCCCGAGCACGAGGAGATCGCCGCCGAGCTCGGCTCCACCCCGGAGCGGGTCGGCGATGTGCTCGACTGGGCCCGCGACCCGGTCAGCCTCAATATGTCGGTGGACGACGAGGGCGAGACCCAGTTCGGCGACCTGCTGGAGGACACCTCGGCCATCTCGCCCGAGCAGGCCGTGGTCGCGCTGCTGCGCACCGAGGAGCTGGAGGGCCTGATCGGCCGCCTCGACCACCGCACCGCTTCGATCATCAAGGCCCGCTATGGCATCGAGGACGGGCGCGAGCGCACCCTCACCGAGGTCGGCAAGCAGCACGGCCTGACGCGCGAGCGCATCCGGCAGATCGAGAAGCACGCGCTGCTGGAGCTGAAGAAGATGGCCCATGACACCGGTTTCGACGCGGCGGCCTAATCCGGCATAACCTCATAGACCGGGCCCCGGCGCCACCCCCCCTGCGCCGGGGCCCTTCACCAGCCCGTACGAGGACGTACGGGATCGACGACGTCCCGGATCGCACCGGGGCGTTTTGCTGTGCCCAAGGAAAGTTCACGCACCATGGTGACCCACCAGCCGGTGGCGGAGGATTCCTCGCCGCCGACCGCCGCCGCGTCCGCGACCTCGCGGAAGTCCTCC
Source organism: Streptomyces xingningensis (assembly GCF_054957865.1). Lineage (NCBI taxonomy): Bacteria > Bacillati > Actinomycetota > Actinomycetes > Kitasatosporales > Streptomycetaceae > Streptomyces > Streptomyces xingningensis. Next base: position 35,820 of record NZ_JBDJPF010000018.1, on the reverse strand, counting down.
GGGAAGACGTTCTTCGGCCATCCCCGGGGGCTGGCCACGCTCTTTATGACGGAGATGTGCGAGCGGTTCAGCTACACCGGCATGGCCGCCCTGTTGGTGCTCTTCCTGGCGGCCGATCCCGCCGAGGGCGGACTCGGCTTCGACAAGGCCACCAGCGCCACGATCTTCAGCGTCTACAGCGCGATGGTCTATCTGCTGGCCCTGCCCGGCGGCTGGGTGGCCGACCGGCTGTGGGGAGCCCGCAAGTCCGTCGCCTTCGGCGGCTTCACGATGATGGCGGGGCACTTCCTGCTGGCGGTGCCGGCCGGTTCCGCGGTCTTCTTCACCGGCCTGGGGGCGATCGCGCTGGGTGCGGGGGTGATGAAGGCCAATGTCTCCACGATGGTCGGCCAGCTCTACCCGGACCGTACGGACGCTCGTCGGGACGCGGGCTTCACGGTCTTCTACATGGGGATCAACACCGGTGGTTTCGCCGCCCCGTTGATCATCGGCACGGTCGGGCAGCAGGTCGACTGGCACCTGGGCTTTGCGCTCGCGGGCGTGGGGATGACGCTGGGCATGACCCAGTACCTGCTGGGCAGCAGGCAGCTGGCCGAGGCCGGCGACCAGGTCAACTCGCCGCTCGGCCGCGCCGAACGGGGCGCGCTGCTGCGCAAGGCCGGGCTGTGGCTGGTGGTCGCGGCGGTCTTCTACGGTGTGGTCGGCGGTGCCGGGATCTTCAGCCGGGGCTGGGTGCTGTGGCCGCTGAGCCTCGGCGGGCTGGCGCTGCCCGCGTTCTACTTCGTGCGGATGAAGCGGGACAAGGACCTCAGCGCGGACGAGCAGTCCAAGATGAGCGGCTTCATCTGGATCTTCGCGGCGGCCGCCGTGTTCTTCATGATCTATGGCCAGGCGGGCTCCGTGCTGAACCTGTTCGCCCAGGACCACACGCGCAATGAGATCTTCGGCCGGGAGTTCCCGGCCACCTGGTTCCAGGCGGTCAACCCGGTCTGTGTGATGGCCCTGGCGCCGCTGCTGGCGATGCTCTGGCAGTGGCTGGGGCGGCGGAATCCCGGCACCACCGTCAAGTTCTCGATCGGCCTGGTGGGCATCGGCCTCTCGTTCTTCCTGATGGTGCTCGCGGACGCGGCCGCCGTCGCGGGCGGGGCGAAGGTGTCGCCGCTGTGGCTGGCCACGGTGTTCCTCATCCAGAGCACTGCCGAGCTGTGCCTGGCCCCTGTCGGGTTGTCGGTGACCACCAAGCTGGCGCCGCGGAAGTACGCGAGCCAGATGATGGGCGTGTGGTGTCTGGCCGTGACGGCCGGCGCATGTGTTGCCGCGCTGACGCAGCTGGTGATGGGCGCCGGGACGGGCGGTGGCCTGTACTTCGCCCTCCAGGGCGGGCTGGCCGTGGTCGCGGCCGTGGCCGTGTTCGCGTTCCGGCGCCGGGTCGGTGCGTTGATGGGCGACGTCCGGTAGGTCCGACACCCCCCAAGGCCTGCCGCGGTTGGCGGCGGGCCCGTGGTCCGGGCGCCGTTCGTGGTCAGGAACCGGCCGCGCGCGAGACTCGCGCACCCAGCTCCCGCAGGTGCTCGATCAGCCCGGGCGGCTCGCTGACCTCGAACTCGCAGCCCACCATCGCCAGCCGGAAGGCGACCCACTCCAGTGCGTCGGAGGTGGTGACGTCCAGCCGGCAGCTGTCCTCGTCGAGGGGCCGGGGCGTGCCCAGCGCATTCGACAACCGGCTGGTGACGAACTCGGCCGGGGCCCGCATCGTGGCCACCACCCGGTACGTCGGCTGATTGCGGGCCATCGACCCACTGACGAACTCCGCCGCGTCCCGCGCGGGCAGCTCGCGCGGCTCGAAGCGGGCCCCGGTGGCGAATGGCTCGCTGACCCGGTCCACCCGGAAGGTGCGCCAGTCCGCCCGGTCGATGTCATAGCCCACCAGGTACCAGCGCCGCCCGGTGCTGACCAGGCTGTGCGGTTCGACCAGCCGCTTGGTTCCGGAACCGTCCTGCTTGCGGTAGGCGAACCGCAGGCGCTCGTGCCCGGTGGCCGCCGAGGCCATCACGGTCAGCGTCCGGGGATCGACGGTCGCACCGTCGCCCCAGGTCAGGGGAACGGTCGCGGACTGCAGGGCGGTCACCCGGTGGCGCAGCCGGGAGGGCAGCACCTGCTCCAGCTTGGCCAGCGCCCTGACCGACGCCTCCTCGATACCATCGACAGCGTGCCCCGCGCCGGCCCGCAGGCCGACCGCGATGGCGACGGCCTCCTCGTCGTCGAGCACCAGCGGCGGCATGGCCGCCCCGGCGGCCAGCCGGTACCCGCCATCCGCCCCCATCGTTGCCTGTACGGGGTAGCCGAGGTCGCGCAGCCGCTCGACATCGCGCCGGATGGTGCGGGTGCTGACGCCGAGCCGGTCGGCGAGTTCGCTGCCCGGCCATTCGCGAGGCGACTGGAGAAGCGAGAGCAGATTCAGAAGTCGTACGGGTGTGTCAGTCATAACACCCAGCCTGGCATCGATCTAGGACTTCTTCTGACCTATACGGGGCCTACCGTGAAAACAACCCCGGAAGAAAGCACCGAAGTGAAAGGCAGTACCCGTGAGCTCAGTGAACACTGATTCGGCGCTCGACCGCCGCCGATGGGTGGCGCTCGCCGTCGTGATGACCGCGTCCTTCATGGACCTGGTCGATGTGACGATCGTCAACATCGCGATGCCCAGCATCCAGAAGGACATCGGCGCCTCGTTCAGCGTCCTGCAGTGGATCACCGAAGGCTATGCGCTCGCCTTCGCCGCCGGCCTGATCACCGGTGGCCGCCTCGGTGACATATACGGGCGCAGGCGGGTCTTCCTGCTCGGCATGACGGGCTTCACCCTCGCCTCGATGCTGTGCGGCGTCGCCGGTGACCCGCACTTCCTGGTCGCCGCCCGGGTGCTGCAGGGCGCGATGGCCGCGCTGATGGTGCCCCAGGTGCTGGCGATCGTCCACTCCACCTTCCCCGCCCATGAGCGCGGCAAGGTCTTCGGGCTGTTCGGCATGATCGTCGGCCTGGGTGCGGTCTCCGGCCCGATCCTCGGTGCCCTGCTCACCCAGTGGAACCTCTTCGGCCTGGAATGGCGCCCGATCTTCCTGGTCAACCTCCCGGTCGGCATCGCCGGGCTGATCCTCGGCCGCCGTTTCATCCCCGAGTCCAAGGCCCCCCGGGCCCTCAAGCTCGACCTGGTCGGGGTCGCCCTCTCGGTCATCGGCCTGCTGATGCTGCTCTACCCGCTGACCCAGGGCCGTGAGCTGGGCTGGCCGCTGTGGGGTCACCTGTGCATGGCCGGCAGCGCGGTGGTGTTCGCGGGGTTCCTGGCCCACGAGCGGCGCAAGGCCCGCAAGGACGGCTCGCCGCTGGTCGAGCTCTCGCTGTTCAAGGTCAAGAGCTTTGCGGCGGGCGTCGGTCTGCAGACCGCCTTCGGCGTCTCCTGCGGCATCTTCTTCCTGATCTGGATGCTCTATATGCAGATCGGCCTGGGCTGGAGCCCGCTGCGCGCGGGTCTGACCGGCATCCCCTTCTCGATCGCCGTCTCGGCCGCCGCCGGTGTCTCCGTCCAGAAGCTCGTCCCGCGCTTCGGACGGAAGGTGCTGCAGGCCGGTGCGCTGACGATGATGGCCGGGGTGCTCCTCTACATCTGGGAGGCGGGCCACTTCGGCACGGACATCCAGCCCTGGCAGATGGCCCTGCCGCTGCTGGTCATGGGCGCCGGAATGGGTCTGATCGTCGCCCCGCTCACCGAGGCCGTCCTCTCCGAGGTCCCGCGCGAGCACTCCGGCTCCGCGTCCGGCCTGATCAACACGACCCAGCAGCTGGGCAATGCGGTGGGGCTCGGCCTGGTGTCGGTCGTCTTCTTCAACGCCCTGGACCAGGGCGCAGTCGCTCGCGGCCATGCGGGGGAGGCCTTCTCGGACGCTTTCCAGCACGGTATGTGGTGGGTCGCGGGAGTGCTGGGTGTGGTGCTGGTGCTGATGTTCGCGCTCCCTAACCGCTCCACGGAGCAGAAGCGGGAAGCGGAGCGGAAGCAGGAACAGGGGCCGGAGGTCATCGACGAGGTGCGGGAGCCGGTGGCCGCCCGGTAGTCCCCGCCGCTCGCCGCCTGGCCCCGTCCGGTTACTGCCCCGGGCGGGGCCGAGCCCTGTGTGGAAGGCCCGGTGCGGCGCTATGCGGGCGGCAGGGAGTCCGGGCCGAGGAGGGGCGTTTCGCTCCGGTGCGGCCGTCGGCACGGTGGGGCGTATTTGCAGAAGAACCCGCGGCCCCGGCAGGAAATGCACCGGTGCGCCGCCGTCAACTCCCCGGTGTCACCACGCAGGTTCATATGGAGGGTGGCGCCGTGCACGACCCCGCTCCCTCCGCAGCCCTTGCAGAGGTGGTGCGGCCCGGCGCATGCGGCGCGGGAATCCTCTTGCTGATCACGCATGCCGGTGATGATGCTCCCGGCCGGGGCGGGCCAGGCCCCGCTCGCCCGCGCCTCCCTCTTTAGACAACAAGATCCCCCGGGGATTTGACGGCAGGACCCGCTGTCCGCATCATTCCACTAAGTACTTAGTGAAAGGGGGCGGCGTGATCGCGTTTCGTGCGGACCGGCGCAGCGGCCTGGCCGCCTGTCCGCAACTGGTCCACCAGCTCAAACCGGCCCTCCCCCGGAGCGCACCGCAGCCGATGGAGGAAGACATATGACCGGCCCGGTCGGCCCGGCGGCCCATGTGCTGCTGCTGCAGCACGGCCGGGTACGGCTGGTGGGCGACGCCCGGCGGCTGACCGGCGAGCACCTCCGGCTCACCGGCCGTGCCGACGAGTCCACCGAGGACGGGCTGCCGCCCGGGCTGGACCGCGGCGCCCTCGTCGAGTGCACCGTCACCGGCCGCCGGGTCACCGCCGTCATACGGCGGACGGACCCCGAGCCCACCGCTCACTGGATCACCGAAACCCCCACGCTGGAAGACCTCTTGCTCGCATATCTCCGCTCCGCTCCCGCCCATTCCCACCCCGCCACCGAGGCGGCGGCGTGCCACGCCGCCTTCTCGTCCGAACTCCCCTTCGGTTCCACTTCCTCGGAGGTTCTCCCATGCCGTCGCCCAAAGCCATGCTCAAAAACCGCAACAGCCTCACCCACAAGGTGCGTTATGCGGTGAGCAACCCGGCCCGCATAGCCCCCTATCTCAAGCGCACCGCCCGTGATTCCTGGCTGCGCCTGATGCACCCCGATCATGTCGACTACTACCGTGCGGTCATGGCCTCCGACACCGCCCGCAATCCCGAGGCCGCCGTGGGCAGCAAGACGCACGACCGCTGGCTGGCGCTCGGCAAGATGCAGTTCGACTATCTCACCGAGCACGGACTGGCCCCGCACCACCGGATGCTGGACATCGGCTGCGGGAATCTGCGGGCGGGCTGGCGGTTCATCGGCTATCTGGACCCGGGGCACTACTACGGGATCGACATCTCGCCCGACATCCTGATATCTGCCAAGCAGACCCTGACGAAGTACGACCTCCAGGAGAAGCTCCCGCACCTCACCATCACCCGGAACCTCACCCTGGACTTCCTGCCCGACGGCCACTTCGATGTGGTCCACGCGCACAGTGTGTTCTCGCACTCGCCGATCGAGGTGATCGACGAGTGCCTGGCGAACGTCGGGCGGGTACTGGCTCCGGGCGGCTTCTTCGACTTCACCTTCGACCGGACCGAGGGGGCCGAACACCAGGTGCTGCGCGAGGACTTCTACTACCGCACCCGGACGCTGACCGCCCTGGCCGAGAAGCACGGCCTGCGGGCCAGGTTCATGGACGACTGGGAGAAGCGTCCGCACGGCCAGTCGAAGATCAGAGTGAGTCACTCCTTGTAGAGATCCCGGTAGGAAGGGAAGACGCCGCCCGGTCCGTCCACGCCCTCCGCCGCGAGCACCGCCTTCACCATGGCGCGGGTCAGGGCGTCCGCTCCGGCGGCGAGGATCTCGTTGACGGCGCCCAGCGAGTAGTCGACGCCGTCCGGCAGTTGCTCCTCGACGGCCAGTGGGCGGCTGCCGGTGGCCAGGGTGAAGACCGTGTCGCCATCGGTGAGCAGGTGCAGGGGGCGTACCACGCGGGCCATGCCGTCATGTGCCGTGCCCGCGAGCTTCTGGGCCTGGGCCCGGGTCAGTGCGGCATCGGTGGCGACGATGGCGAGGGTGGTGTTGAGCGGCGGGCGCGCCGAGGCGGCCAGCCGCTTGGCGGACTCCTCCCGGGCCGCGGCCAGGGCGCGTTGGGCGGCGAGGTGACGGTCGGGCTCGGGGTAGTCGAGCCGACCGCCGTCGTACAGCCGTCCATAGAGCACGCCGGTTGCCGGGTCGACCACGGAGCCGGCCGCGTTGACCGCCGCGAGCGCCGCCACGGTCACCCCCGAGGGAAGCACCAGGCTGGCCGTGCCGATCCCGCCCTTGAGCCCGCCCGCCACCGCGCCCGTGCCCGCGCCCACATTGCCCTGTGCGACGGGCGCCCCGGGCCCCGTGGCGGCCGCGGCCTCGGCCGCCCGGCGGCCGAGCGCGGCGTCCGGGCGGGCCCGCCAGTCGCCGCCGCGGCCGAGGTCGAAGAGGGCGGCGGCCGGGACGACCGGGACCACCTGGGACGGGTCGGGGCCGATGCGGATGCCCCGGCCCGCCTCCTCCAGCCAGGCCATCACCCCGGCGGCGGCCTCCAGGCCGAAGGCGCTGCCGCCGGTGAGGACGATCGCCTCGACACGCTGGACGAGGTTGCGCGGGTCCAGCGCGTCCGTCTCGCGGGTGCCGGGGCCACCGCCGCGTACGTCCACGGCGGCGATCGCACCGCCCGGCTCGGTGAGCACCACGGTGGTGCCGGACAGGGTGCCCTCGCCGGTCAGTTCGGCGTGCCCGACCCGCAGGCCGGCCACATCGGTGAGCGCGTCCCGGGGGCCGGTGCGCGGTTCTTCGGATGCGGCATCAGTCATGGGACATGCGTATCACGGTCGGGTGGCGGGGAGTTGGCCGGTCCGCGCTTCCGCGGCCGCCCGCCGGGTGGCCAGGGCGACCCCCACGACGATCGTGACGGTGGCCACCAGCCCGGCGGCCGGCACCGCCCGGTGCCCCGCGAACGTACAGGCCAGCACCAGCACCGAGGAGACGGGCAGCACCGACTGCTGGGCCGGGCCGCGTTTCTGGTGCCGGGAGTGGATCAGCCACACCGTGAACATGAAGACCGCGGTGGGCACGGTGACGGTACCGGCGGCGGCGAAGGCCGAGATGTGCGCCTTGCCGGTGGCCTCCTCGATCACCACCTCGATGCCCGCGCCGATGGCGGCGGCCGAGGTGAAGACCGGATAGTGCCCGTAACCCCAGAGGAAGGCCTGGCTGTTGGAGGCCAGATGGAGATGGATAGGCACCGCGAAGTAGATCCAGTAGGCGGCGAAGATGATCAGCAGTCCGCCGGCCGCGATCGGCAGCAGTGTGCTCAGCGCCTTGTCCTCGTCCACCGCCGACTGAACGGCCACGGTCGCCGCCGAGACGGTCTCACCGAGGACGATGATGGTGAACAGGCCATACCGCTCGGCGATATGGTGCGGATGCCAGCCGGTCCGATGGCGGTACTCGGCGATCACCGGTACGGCCGTCTCGCAGCAGGCCATCACCAGGAACACCCAGGGTTTGGCGTGGTTGGGCAGCACCAGCAGGCCGAGCCAGCCGAGCTGGCAAACCCCCACGCCCGCCGCGTACTTGAGCGCCGTGCGCCGCTCCGCGCCCGCCGAGCCATGGGCCGCGCGCAGCCATTGGAACACCATGGCCAACCGCATCACCAGATAGCCGAACCACACCGCGGTGAAGTCGCTCCGGCCGAAAGCCCGTGGCACACCCGCCGCGAGGATCAGCACACCCAGGATCTGGATCAGGGTCACCACGCGGTAGAGCACATCGTCGGTGTCGTACGCGGAGGAGAACCAGCTGAAGTTCATCCACGCCCACCACACCGCGAAGAACATCATCGCGTAGCCCGGAACGCCGTGCTCGGGGTGGCCCTCGGCGAGCGAGTGCACCAGCTGCTTGCCCGCCTGCGCGACCGCGACCACAAAGCACAGGTCGAAGAAGAGCTCCAGCGGAGTGGCCGCGCGGTGCCGCTCCTCGCGCCCACGCGCGGTCATCGGGCGGAGCACGCCCCATGACCGGTCCGCGGCGGGCGAATCCTCGCTCATAGGGCGATTGTCGCCAGGACCGGCCCGCGGCGCGCGCGGGAGGCGTCCGTACCGGGGCCCGTACCCTGGGGGCATGAGCACCGTCCCGGAACCCACGCCCGCCGCTTTGATCTTCGACGACCCGCTGGACCGGCAGTCTTCGGACGACACCGACCATGGGTGGGGCGAGCGGCCGGCGGCGGCCGGCGGCGACGGCACGGCGGACCTCGCGCGATTCCTGGCGGAGAAGCCGCCGCACCACCTGTAGGGGAGCGCCCCGGCCCGGGCCTACCGCGGCGCGGGGACCGAGTCCGTGCCCGGACCCCGGCGCTGCTCGATCAGGGTGTCCCGGATCTGGGCGAGCAGCTCGATCTCGGTGGGCTCGGGGGGCGCCGCCTCCGCCGGGGACTTCGCCGCCTGGCGGTCCTGCCAGCGCTTCATCGGCAACAGCAGCAGGAAGTAGACCACCGCCGCCGTGATCACAAAGGTGAGGGCGGCGCTCAGCACCGAGCCCCACTGGATGAAGACGCCCTTGGTCACCTCTCCTGTCCTGCCGAGCTCGCAGGGACCCTTGATACAGACCGCATAGCGATCCAGGTCCTTGGTGCCGAAGGCGCCGACAACGGGGTTGATCACGCCCTTGACCACAGAGTTCACGATGTTGGTGAACGCCGCGCCGATGACAACGGCGACCGCGAGGTCGATCACATTGCCTCGCATCAGGAATGCCTTGAAGCCTCCAAGGACCCCTGTCTTCTTCTCGCTCACCGAACGGCCTCTCTCTGTGTGTCGTTGCTCCGGCAGCGTCGTTTCCAAGCCGGTCGTCTCCAAGCAGGTCGATTCCACACCATACGAGAAGGTCCGGTCGTTCTGTCCAATTCATGAACACGATCAGCCGAGGCGGCCCGACAGTAGAAACAGGCCATACGCGGACAAGGCCGCCACCCCCGCGCTCGCCAGGAACCAGCCCACGGCGCGGCGCCATCGCCACCGCCCCGGCCCGCGCCCGATGCACACGGGATCGAACCGTGGCACCGCACAGGTGGGCGGGGGAAGGTAGGGCGGCGAACAGGCAGCGGAGGCGGCGGCGGGCGCGGCCCACGAGGGCCGCGGCGGAAGGGCCGGGATGCGCGCGATGAGCGCGGGGGAGGCAGAAGAGAGGGAAGGCGAGAAAGAGGACATGGCAACCACCGCCTGTCGTGGGGAGCGGGTACGGACGCTCCCCACGATCCCGGCTTTCGCCAGATCCTGCTCGGGCTTGTGGACGCACTCCGGGTTGTGAACAACCCGGTCACTCTTGAGAGTTAGCGAGAGTTAGCGAGGGTGAGAGGGAGTGGGAGGGGAGTGGGAAGAGATCGTCAGGGGAGCTCGATGCCCAGCTCCCAGCCGTCGTGCGCATGGGTGCACAGGCAGTCCCGCGCCTCGTTCTTCGGCAGTGCGCCCACCACGTCGAAGAGCACCTCGCGCAACCGCGCCATGTTCTCGGCGAAGACCCGCAGCACCTCCTGGTGGGTGACGCCGTCGCCCGTCTCCGCCCCGGCGTCCAGGTCGGTGACCAGCGCCATCGAGGTGTAGCAGAGCCCCAGTTCGCGGGCCAGGACGGCCTCCGGGTGCCCGGTCATGCCGACCACCGACCAGCCCTGCGCCGCATGCCAGCGCGACTCGGCGCGGGTGGAGAAGCGCGGCCCCTCGATCACCACCATCGTCCCGCCGTCCACCGGCTCCCAGTCGCGCCCGCGCGCGGCCGCCAGCGCGGCCGTGCGCCCGGCCGGGCAGTAAGGATCGGCGAAGGAGAGGTGGACGACCTCGGGGACGGCCTCCGAGCCGGGCAGCGGCTCCCCGTCGAAGTAGGTCTGGGTGCGGGACTTGGTGCGGTCCACCAGCTGGTCGGGCACCAGCAGGGTGCCCGGCCCGTACTCCGGCCGCAGCCCGCCCACCGCACACGGCCCCAGCACCTGCCGTACGCCCAGGGAGCGCAGGGCCCAGAGGTTGGCCCGGTAGTTGATGCGGTGCGGCGGAAGGTGGTGGCCACGACCGTGGCGGGGGAGGAAGGCGACCTTGCGCCCGGCCAGTTCGCCGAGGAACAGCGAGTCGCTCGGAGCCCCATAGGGCGTCTTCACCGTGATTTCGGTCACGTCATCCAGGAACGAGTAGAACCCCGATCCGCCGATGACACCTATCTCAGCCTGCGCGCCGACCGTATCGGCCATCGTGTTGACCATGCGGCCACCTTAGAGGGTGCCCGATGGGCCGATGCGCGGAACGGAGCCCGCCGGCCCCGGAGGGGTGGTGGACTCCGTTCCGTAGGAGTTGGTGAGAGCCGGTGCTCAGGCCGCCGAGGAGCCGGCGCTCGAGGTGCTCGAGGAGGTGGTGGTGCTCGAAGACGGCGTGGACGGCGTGGACGATGCGGACGACGTGGTGGACGCCGGCGTCGACGGCTTCGCCGGGGTGCTGCTCGACGCCGAGCCACGGCTGTCGTTCCGGTAGAAGCCGGAGCCCTTGAAAACAATGCCGACTGCGGAGAAGACCTTCTTCAGGCGCCCGTCGCAGCTGGGGCACACGGTCAAGGCGTCATCGGTGAACTTCTGCACCGCCTCAAGGCCCTCGCCGCATTCGGTGCACTGATACTGGTAAGTCGGCACTTGCTCCTCCTGGCACTCTCACTCGATGAGTGCTAACGACGCTCCATAGTGCAGTATTCCGGTCCGTCAGTCCACCGAGACCGGCTCACGGTGACCGACCCCACGTGCCGCGACGAGCGACTCGGAGCTCTTGGGCGTGAGACTGCGGCGCAGCGCCAGCAGGATCAGCAGGGCCACCGTGGTGCCGCCCAGCGGCACCAGGAAGCCGGTGCTCGCGCTGTGCGCGTCGACCAGCCGGCCGGCCACCGTGGATCCGGCCGCCTGCCCCAGGCCCACCGCGCCGGTCAGCCAGGTGAAGGCCTCGGTACGGGCACTCGCCGGGACCAGGGACTCCACCAGCGTGTAGCCGGTGATCAGCGCGGGCGCTATGCACAGGCCGACGATCAGGCCGAACCCGCCCAGCAGCGGCAGCGCGTGCACCGCCCACAGTGGGGTGGTCGCCAGCGCCAGCAGCGGATAGGCGGTCAGCAGCCGCCGCTGCGGGGTGCCGCGCCAGGCGACGGTGCCGCAGACGATGCCCGCGACCATGTTCCCGGCCGCGAACGCGCCATACATCAGGCCGTTGATCCCCGGTCGGCCGATCTCCTCGGTGAAGGCCGCCAGGGACATCTGCATGCCGCCGAAGACCGAGCCGATGCCGAGGAAGACGAAGACCAGGACCCGCACGCCCGGCACCGACAGGGCCGACTTCCCCTTCTCGCGGCTGCCGGAGGCGGACCGGCTCGGCTGCGGCTGGGTGCGCCGCTGGGAGGCGAAGAGCAGTCCGCCGATGACGGTGAGCGCCGCCTCGGCGATCAGGCCTGCCGCGGGGTGAATGCCGGTGCAGAGCGCGGTGGCCAGCACCGGACCGATCACAAAGGTGAATTCATCGGTGACCGACTCAAAGGCCGCCGAGGTGGCCATCAGCGGCGAGCCCTCGAGCTTCGCCGCCCAGCGGGCCCGCACCATCGGACCGATCTGCGGGGTGGACGCACCGGCGGGCACCGCCGCGGCGAACAGCGCCCACAGCGGGGCGTCCGACAGCGCCAGCGTCACCAGCAGCGAGATCGCCGCGGCGTGCACCACGACGCCCGGCAGCAGCACCGCGCCCTGCCCGAAGCGGTCCGCGAGCTTGCCGCCCTGCGGCGCGAACAGCGCCATCGAGACACCGGCGGTCGCCGAGACGGCGCCCGCGGTGGTGTAGGAGCCGGTGGTGTGCTGGACGAGCAGCATGATGCCGATGGTCAGCATCGCGAACGGCTGCCGGGCAACAAAGCCGGGGAGCAGGAACGTCCAGGCGCCGCGGGTGCGCAGCAGCCGGCCGTATCCGGGACGTGCCCCGGCGGAGTCGTTGACCGTGGATGCCACGGCCGGGCCTTTCCGCCGCCTGGTAGCACGCCCCGGACGGGGTCGCCGCACGGAGCGCGCCGAGAGCTGTCCTCTCGCGCAGGACCGTGGTAGATGCCGATCCGGCCGCCTGGTGTTGCGCGACCGCGGCCGCCGTGCGGTCGCGCCAGCTCTGCATCAGGCAGAGTTGGTTCGGGTGTTGTCGATGAGAAGCAGGGCCTGTCGAACTAAGCGGATGACCCTACTTCCTCCCCACCATACCCGGAGCCCCCAGCCACCCCGCGAGCTTGCCGCCCTCGCCGACGGCCCGTAGTCGTTTCTCGGCCGCGTCGCGCACCGGGTCGGTGGCCACCACCAGCAGTTCGTCCCCGCGGTGCAGCACCGTGGTGGGCAGCGGTACAAAGCTGGTGCCCTCCCGTACCACCAGCGTGACGGCCGATCCGGCGGGCAGCCGGAGTTCGGCGACCTCCACGCCGTGCATCCTGGAGGCGTCCGGGATGGCGACCGACAGCAGATGGCCGCGCAGCCGTTCCAGCGGTGCCGACTCGATGCCCAGGTCCGCGGCCTCCGTGTCGCCGAGTTTGAGGCGGCGGGCCAGCCAGGGCAGCGTGGGTCCCTGGACCAGGGTGTAGACGATCACCAGGACGAAGACGATGTTGAAGATCCGGCGGCTGTCCGGGACGGCGGCGACCATGGGGATGGTGGCCAGCACAATGGGCACCGCACCGCGCAGCCCGGCCCAGGACAGCAGCGTCTTCTCCTGCCAGGAGGCGCGGAACGGGGTGGTGCTCAGGAACACCGACACCGGCCGGGCGACCATCGTCAGCACCAGTCCCACGATGAGCGCGGGCAGGATGTCCTGGCCCAGTTCATGCGGGGTGACCAGCAGGCCGAGCAGGACGAACATGCCGATCTGGGCGATCCAGCCGAGCCCCTCGGCGAAGCCGCGGGTGGCCGCCCAGTGCGGCAGTTTGGCGTTGCCGAGGATCAGCGAGGCGAGATAGACGGCGAGGAAGCCCGAGCCGTGGGCGAGCGCCCCGCCCGCGTAGGCGACGGTGGCGATGGCCATCACGGCGATCGGATAGAGGCCCGAGGCGGGCAGCGCCACATGCCGCAGGCCGTACGCGCCCAGCAGGCCGACGGCCACACCGGCGGCGGCGCCGATGGCCAGTTCCAGGGCGATCTTGCCGAGCAGCAGGTACCAGTGGTCGACCGGTCCGGCGGCCGAGAAGGCGACGACCAGGATGACCACGGGGGCGTCGTTGAAGCCGGACTCGGCCTCCAGGACACCCGTGAGCCGGGAGGGCAGCGGAACGTTGCGCAGCACCGAGAAGACCGCCGCGGCGTCCGTGGAGGACACCACCGCGCCGATGATCAGTGACTGACGCCACTCCATGCCCGCCAGATAGTGCGCGGCCGATGCCGTGATGCCGACGCTCACGGCGACGCCGAAGGTGGAGAGCACGGCGGCGGAGGGCAGAGCCGGTTTGATCTCGTGCCACTTGGTGCCGAGTCCGCCCTCGGCGAGGATCACCACCAGGGCCGCATAGCCGATCACCTGGGTGAGGCCGACGTCATTGAAGGAGATGCCGATGCCGTCCTGGCCGATCGCGACGCCGATGCCGAGATAGATGAGCAGGGTGGGCAGCCCGCTGCGCGATGAGACGCGTACCGCCGCCACTGCGATGAGCAGGACGAGCGAGCAGATCAGCAGGAGTTCGTTGAGGTGGTGGACAGTCAGGGGCCGCTCCCTTCACTAGGTCTTGCCACCCGATCGGCTGGTGGAACGTTCCTTCAGCCGACGGGAACTTCATTTCCTCATCTAATATTTTACGGGTTCTTAACGCCGGGTGTCGGCGGGCACGGTCCTGGCCGAAGCCCCGGCGGTGACTCCGCGTCCGGCCGCCGGGTGCCCTGCGCCTATGGTTGCTTCCAGCACTCCAGGACCACCCTGCCCCGCGAAGGACAGCGATGCCCGCCAACAAGACCGGCCCTTCCGGCAAGAAAAAGAAGGGGCGACGCGCCCGCCTGCTCGTGATCACCCTTGTGCTGCTGCTGGTGGCGGGTGTCGGCTACGGCGCGTACTGGAGCGTCAGCACCGTGCGGGCCTCCTTCCCGGAGACCACCGGCACGCTCAAGCTGGCGGGCCTGTCCGGACCGGTCAAGGTGGCCCGGGACGGCAATGGGATCCCGCAGATCTACGCGGACAACGCCGAGGACCTCTTCCGCGCCCAGGGTTTCGTCCAGGCCCAGGACCGGTTCTGGGAGATGGACGTCCGCAGGCATCTGACGGCGGGACGGCTCTCCGAGATGTTCGGCTCCGGGCAGGTGGAGACCGATGTCTTCGTCCGGACCATGGGCTGGCGGAAGGTCGCGGAGCAGGAGTACGAGACCAAGCTCTCGCCGGCCACCAAGAAGTACCTGCAGGCCTACTCCGACGGCGTCAACGCCTACCTCAAGGGCCACCAGGGCAAGAACCTGTCGGTCGAGTACGCGGCCTTGGAGTTCGAGAACGACTACAAGCCCGAGAAGTGGACCCCGGTCGACTCGGTCGCCTGGCTCAAGGCCATGGCCTGGGACCTGCGCGCCAACCTCAGCGATGAGATCGACCGCTCGCTCGCCTCGACCCGGCTGAGCCCCAAGCAGATCAACGAGCTCTACCCGCCGTATCCGTACGAGCGGAACAAGCCGGTCGTCGAGGGCGGTTCCTATGACGCCCTCACCAAGACCTTCGACCCCAAGGGCACTCCGGAGCCGCAGACCCCGGAGACCACCGGCACCCGGACCGGCACCGGCAGAACGGGCACCGGCCCCGGAACCGGGACGACCACCGGCGGGTCGGCGGGCACCGGGCTGCGTACCGGGCTGTCCTCGCTGTCCAAGACCCTCGACCAGTTCCCGGCGCTGCTCGGCTCCAATGGCAATGGCATTGGTTCCAACTCCTGGGTGGTGGCCGGGAAGTACACCGCCACGGGCAAGCCGCTGCTGGCCAATGACCCGCACCTGGCGCCCCAGCTGCCCTCGCTCTGGTACCAGATGGGGCTGCACTGCAACAAGGTCGGCGCCTCCTGCCCGTTCGACGTCGCCGGCTACACCTTCGCGGGGATGCCGGGCGTGGTCATCGGGCACAACCAGGACATCGCCTGGGGCATGACCAACCTGGGCGCCGACGTCGCCGACCTCTACCTGGAGAAGGTCACCTCCGGCAGCTACCAGTACGACGGCGAGCAGAAGCCCCTGAAGACCACCAAGGAGGTCGTGAAGGTCGCGGGCGGCGAGGACCGCAAGTTCACCATCCGCTCGACCAACAACGGGCCGATCGTCTCCGACCGCAATGACGAGCTGGGCAAGGTCGGCCAGGACGCGCCCGTCAAGGACCCGGCGCCGGACCGGTCCGACGGCTACGCGGTCTCGCTGCGCTGGACCGCCCTCGAACCGGGCAGGACGATGGACGCCGTGTTCGCGCTGGACCAGGCGTCGGACTTCCGCCAGTTCCGCAAGGCGGCCGCCGACTTCGACGTACCGTCCCAGAACCTGATCTACGCCGACACCAAGGGCAACATCGGGTACCAGGCGCCCGGCAGGATCCCGGTGCGGACCAAGTACAACGACGGCCGGCTGCCCGCGGCCGGCTGGGACCCCAGGACCAGCTGGAAGGGCTACCTCCCGCAGGCCGCGCTGCCCTATGACTACAACCCCAAGCGCGGCTATATCGTCACCGCCAATCAGGCGGTCGCCGACCAGAGGTATCCCAACAACCTCACCACCGACTGGGGTTACGGCACCCGCAGCCAGCGGATAAACAACCTGATCCAGTCGAAGATCAAGGACGGCGGGAAGATCTCGACCGACGACATGCAGAAGATGCAGATGGACAACAGCAGCGAGATCGCCAAGCTGCTGACGCCCTACCTGCTCAAGGTCAAGGTCAAGGCCGCCAACGACCGCGAGACGCAGTACGTCCGCGAGGCGCAGAAGCTGCTCCAGGGCTGGAACTACAACCAGGATGCCGACTCGGCGGCCGCCGCGTACTTCAACGCGGTCTGGCGCAACACCCTCAAGCTGGCCTTTGGCAACAAGCTGCCCAAGGAGCTGCGGGTGAAGGGGCAGTGCCTGCGGGTCCGCCCGGCCAATGACTCGGGTCCGCAGGAGGACCTGGACGGCAAGACCCGCCTGGTCACCGAGTGCGGTGAGCGCGAGCCGGACGCGGCGCAGCCGGACGGCGGCGACCGCTGGTTCGAGGTGGTGCGCAACATCCTAGACAAGCCGGACAGCGAGTGGTGGAAGACCAGCGGCCGCAACGGTGCCCGCAACCGTGACGACCTGCTCAACCGGGCCATGCAGGACGCCCGTTGGGAGCTGACCTCCAAGCTCGGCAAGGACGTCAACTCCTGGAGCTGGGGACGGCTGCACCAGCTGAACCTGAAGAACCAGACGCTCGGCAAGGACGGCCCCTCCATCGTCCGCTGGCTGCTCAACCGCGGCCCGTGGAACCTGGCGGGCGGCGAGGCGGCGGTCAACGCGGCCGGCTGGAACGCGGCGGGCGGCTACGGGGTGGTGTGGGTGCCGTCGATGCGGATGGTCGTCAACCTCGACAATCTCGACAAGTCCCGCTGGATCAACCTCACCGGCGCCTCCGGGCACGCCTACCACGCCCACTACTACGACCAGACCGACAAGTGGGCCAAGGGCGAGCTGCTGCCCTGGTCCTACAGTCCGGACGCGGTCAAGAAGGCCACCGAGGACACGCTGACGCTCAAGCCGTAGCGGCTTTGAACCGGCGTACTCCGCCGGGAGTGACCACCGCGTGCACGGGGTGGTCGTGCGGTTCCGCCGGGACCCGCGCGACCACCTCGTCGTCGTAGAGCAGCACGATCCGGGCGGGAGCGGCACCCGCCCGCTCCAGGCGGGCCAGCACCCGGTCGTAGGAGCCGCCGCCGCGCCCCAGGCGCATGCCCCGTCCGTCCACCGCCAGCCCGGGCAGCAGTACGGCCCGGGCCTCGGTCACCGCGTCGGGGCCGAGGCGTTCGCCGTCCGGCTCCAGCAGGCCCCTGGTCGCCCGGACCAGATGGCCGGGGCCCCGGTAGCGGCCCCAGTCGAGGTCGTTGTCGGCCAGCAGCACCGGCAGCAGCACCCGTACGCCCCGTGCCCGCAGTGCCTCCAGCAGCGCGCGGGTGCCGGGTTCGGCGCCCACCGAGACATATGCGGCCACCGTGTCCGCCGCGGTGAGCTCCGGGAGCTCGAGCGCGCGCCGCCCCAGGGCCTGCTGCGCGGCCGCGATCTCGGGGGCGCCGAGGGCGGCCCGCCGGGCGAGCAGGGTGCGTCGCAAGTCGGCCTTGCCGGCGTCCGTTTTGTCCATTGTTCGTACAAACTCCTTTTCTCGGTCCATACTCGGTGGAACCGCATCTTCCGCCCATGAGCAACGGATAGTGTTCGTCACATGACTCAAGCGCGCCCTCGGATCAGCAAGGCTGTCATCCCTGCCGCCGGGCTCGGTACCCGTTTCCTGCCCGCCACCAAGGCCACTCCCAAGGAAATGCTGCCGGTCGTCGACAAGCCGGCGATCCAGTACGTGGTGGAAGAGGCGGTGCAGGCGGGGCTGTCGGACGTCCTCATGATCACAGGTCGTAACAAGCGCCCGCTCGAGGACCACTTCGACCGCAACTACGAGCTGGAGGAGGCCCTGCGGCGCAAGGGCGACGAGTCCCGGCTGGCCCGGGTCCAGGAGTCCAGCAACCTGGGCACCATCCACTATGTGCGGCAGGGCGACCCCCGGGGCCTGGGCCATGCGATCCTGTGCGCCGCGCCGCATGTGGGCCGGGAGCCCTTCGCCGTGCTGCTGGGCGACGACCTGATCGATTCCCGTGACCAGCTGCTCTCGCGCATGGTGGACATCCAGCGGCGGCGCGGCGGCAGCGTGATCGCGCTCATGGAGGTCGATCCCTCCCAGGTCCACCTCTATGGCTGTGCGGCCTTCAAGCCCACCGACACCGAGGACGTCGTCGAGGTCACCGGCCTGGTGGAGAAGCCCGATCCGGCCGAGGCACCCAGCAATTACGTGATCATCGGCCGCTATGTCCTGGACCCCGCCGTCTTCGACGTGCTGCGGGAGACCCCGCCCGGCCGCGGCGGTGAGATCCAGCTGACCGACGCCCTCCAGGCCCTCGCCGCGGAGCCCGGCCTCGGCGGCCCGGTGCACGGCCTGGTCTTCAAGGGCCGCCGCTATGACACCGGGGACCGTGGTGACTATCTGCGTGCCATTGTCAGACTGGCATGCGAACGTGAAGACCTGGGGCCGGACTTCCGGGCCTGGCTTCGGAGTTACGTCACCGAGGAGATGTAGCGCTTTGAGCAGCACCGCCGAAACGGCCACCGGGCAGGACCGCTTGTGGTCGGTGGACGAGCACCTCGACGACATCCTGCGCAGGATCCGCCCGTTGGAGCCGATCGAGCTGCAACTCCTGGACGCCCAGGGCTGTGTGCTGGTCGAGGACATCACCGTCCCCGCCGCCCTGCCGCCCTTCGACAACAGCTCCATGGACGGCTATGCGGTCCGCACGGTCGATGTCGAGGGTGCCGGCGAGGAGTTCCCGGCGGTGCTCACCGTCATCGGCGAGGTGGCGGCGGGCGGCGGCGAGCCGCCCGCCGTCGGGCCCGGCGAGGCCGCCCGCATCATGACGGGCGCCCCGCTGCCGCCCGGTGCCGACGCCGTGGTCCCCGTCGAGTGGACGGACGGCGGCCTGGGCGGCGGCCCCGCCGCCGCCATGCCCCCCGAGGGGGCGGAGGGCGTCTCGGGCGAGGTCCGGGTCCACCGGCCCGTCGAGCCGCGCGCGCATGTGCGCGCCCGCGGCAGCGACGCCGGCGCCGGAGAGCTGGCCCTGGCCGCCGGCACCGTCCTCGGCCCCGCCCAGATCGGGCTGCTGGCGGCCATCGGCCGGGCCGATGTGCGGGTCCGGCCACGCCCGCGGGTGGTCGTCCTGTCGACGGGCAGCGAGCTGATCCCGCCCGGGGAGGAGCTCACCCCCGGCCGCATCCACGACTCCAACAGCTTTGTGCTCGCCGCCTGCGCCCGGGACGCCGGAGCCCTCGCCTACCGCGTGGGCGCGGTCGACGACGACCCCGGGACGCTCCGCTCCACCCTCGAGGACCAGCTGGTCCGCGCCGACGCCGTGGTCACCAGCGGCGGCGTGAGCGCCGGGGCCTATGACGTGGTCAAGGAGGCCCTCTCCGGGCTCACCGCCGAGGAGGGCAGCGTCGACTTCCGCCGGCTGGCCATGCAGCCCGGCAAGCCCCAGGGCTTCGGCCGGATCGGCCCCGACCACACCCCGCTGTTCGCGCTGCCGGGCAACCCGGTCAGCTCCTATGTCTCCTTCGAACTCTTCGTCCGCCCGGCCATCCGCGCCCTGATGGGACTCGACCCCTTCGACCGCCCCACCGTGCGCGCGGTGTGCACCGATGCCGTCGAATCGTCCCCGAAGGGGCGTCGCCAGTATCTGCGCGGGCGGCACACGGAGGGCGAGGTCAGCACCGTCGGCGGCGTCGGCTCCCACCTGGTCAAGGCCCTCGCCGGGGCCAACGCCCTGATCGTCGTCCCCGAGGACACCACCGCCCTCCCGGCCGGGGCCGAAGTCGACGTGATCCTCCTCCACTGACCGCTCATCACTCCGGGTACGGTGTCTGCCCACTGCCTGACCGCACTGGACCGGACCGGGAGAACGATGAGCAGCGCCCAGGACCCCCCCGCCCGCCTCACCCACCTCGATGATGCGGGCGCGGCGCGCATGGTCGACATCTCAGCCAAGGACAGCACCGCCCGCACCGCCCGGGCGAGCGGGCGGGTGCTGGTCTCGCCGCGCGTGGTGGAGCTGCTGCGGGGCGAGGGGGTTCCCAAGGGCGATGCGCTCGCCACCTCCCGCATCGCGGGCATCATGGGTGCCAAGCGCACCCCCGAGCTCATCCCGCTCTGTCACCCGCTGGACCTCTCCGGTGTGACGGTGGACCTGTCGGTCGCCGACGACGCGGTGGAGATCCTCGCCACGGTGAAGACCACCGGGCGCACCGGAGTGGAGATGGAGGCCCTGACCGCCGTCGGCGTCGCCGCCCTCACGGTGGTCGACATGGTCAAGGCCGTGGACAAGGGTGCCGTCATCACCGACGTCCGGGTCGAGGAGAAGACCGGCGGCAAGTCCGGGAACTGGAGCCGCGCATGAGAGCACTGGTCGTCACCGCCTCCAACCGGGCCTCGGCCGGGGTCTATCCGGACCGCGGCGGCCCCCTGCTGGCGGAGGGGCTGGCCCGGCTGGGGTTCACCGTCGACGGCCCCCGGGTCGTCCCCGACGGGGACCCGGTGGAGCAGGCCCTGCGCGAGGCCGTCGAGGCCGCGTACGACGTGGTCCTGACCACCGGCGGCACCGGGATCTCGCCCACCGACCGCACCCCGGAGGCCACCGGGCGGGTCCTGGACTACGAGATCCCGGGCATCCCCGAGGCCATCCGCGCCGAGGGCCTGGCGAAGGTGCCCACCGCCGCGCTGTCCCGGGGGCTGGCCGGGGTGGCCGGGCGCACCCTGATCGTCAATCTGCCCGGTTCGACCGGCGGCGTCCGGGACGGCCTGGCCGTCCTGGAGCGGCTGCTGGTGCACGCCGTGGAGCAACTGCACGGCGGTGACCACCCCAGACCGGGCTCCCGGACCCCGGCATGAACGTCTGGCCGGTCGAGCTGGCGGACGGCGATGTCGTGCTGCGCCCCATCAGGCAGCGCGACCAGCGCGCCTGGCGGGAGGTCAACCGGCGCAACCGCGACTGGCTGCGCCCCTGGGAGGCCACCGTCCCGCCCCCGCCGCCCGGCGGGCCCGTCACCCAGCGGCCCACCTACCGGCAGATGGTCCGCCACCTGCGCGCCGAGGCGCACGCCGGTCGCATGCTGCCGTTTGTGATCGAGTACCAGGGGGAGCTGGCCGGCCAGCTGACCGTGGCGGGGATCACCTGGGGCTCGATGTGCTCGGCCCACATCGGCTACTGGGTGGACGAGGCGGTGGCCGGCCGGGGGGTCATGCCGACGGCCGTGGCCCTGGCCGTCGACCACTGCTTCCACACCCTCGGGCTGCACCGTGTCGAGGTGTGCATCCGCCCGGAGAATGCGCCCAGCCGCCGGGTGGTGGAGAAACTCGGCTTTCGCGAGGAGGGGCTGCGGCCGCGCTATCTGCATATCGACGGCGCCTGGCGCGACCACCTCGTCTATGCGCTGACGGCGGACGAGGCGGCGGACGGCCTGTTGGCCCGCTGGCGCAGGCCCAGGCCAGGATCGACCGATAAATAAAATAAATGTTCGATATTGACTGTCGATTGACGGTTTCCGCAAGCTTGTGAACCCAACAATCACAAAAAAAGTTCGAGATATCAGCCGCTTCGTGCGACACACCGCGCCAATTGGCGGAATCCGCCGCGCGCACCCCTCTACCGTGTCGGTGTGAGCAGCAGCGGCCTGATCTACGCAGTCATCGTCGGGGCCTGGGCCGCCTACTTGGTGCCGATGTGGCTCCGTAGGCAGGACGAGCTCAATGAGGCGCGTCCGACGGAACGCTTCAGCACCGCCATCCGGCTGCTGTCCGGACGGGCGGGTATGGAGCGCCGTTACGCCAAGGAGAGCGAGGGGCGCGCGCCCGTCGATGCTCCCGGCCCGGACGGCCCCGTCGAGGACGCACCCTCGGCGCCTCGAGCCCCGGAGCCGGACGCCGCGGCCGAACCGGTCGCCGTCCGGCCGTCCGGCGTGCACGCGTCCGGGCACTCCCCGACGCCTGCCGAGCGCGCCCGGCGCTCCAAGGTGCTCGCGCGCCGGCGGCGCACCACGGTGCTGCTCTTCCTCGCCTTCACGGTCGGCGCGGTGGTCGCGGGCGTCGGCGGGCTGGCGTTCCTGTGGGTCCCGGCGGTCCCGGCGGCGCTCCTCAGCGCGTACATCTTCTATCTGCGGATCCAGGAGCGGCGACGGTTCGCCTTCACCATGGACCAGCGCCAGGCCGAACTGGCCGCGCAGCGGCTGCGGGAGGGCCGACCCCACCCTCGGCAGGCGGCGGGTCCCGCGCCCGCCGCCGCCCCCGGCGCTGAACGGATGGGAGGCGCCCCCGTCGCCGACACCGTCGTCCACCCCGGCCCCGCCCCGGCAGCGCCCCCGGCGCCCTCGGCGCACAGCGCCGGCCGGCGCGCCCTCGTCGAGCAGACCGATCACGCGGAGTGGGTCGACCAGCAGCGGGACCGGCGGGTCGGCGAGGGCTGGGAGCCGGTGCCGGTGCCCCTGCCGACCTATGTCACCGCGCCCGTGGCCCCCCGTGCGAGCGGCAGCGTCGACCTGGAGGCCCCGGACACCTGGAGCTCCACCCGCTCCAGCGCCGCCGAGCCCACCGCCGACGGCAAGCCGCCCGCGGACGACCGACGGGCCCTGCGCCCGCGCCGCCGCCCCCGCGAGCGCGGCCGCACTCCCCTCTTCGACCAGTACGCCGAGGACGACCGCCCCCGCGCGGCCAACGAGTGACCCGCACCGCTGACGCTCCCCTCGCTGACCAGCGAGGGGAGGGCGGGGGAGCGATTTCCGACCACCCTGATGGGGGTGCTAAGGTTTCCCTCGTTGCAAGGGCCTGTGGCGCAGTCCGGTAGCGCACCTCGTTCGCATCGAGGGGGTCAGGGGTTCGAATCCCCTCAGGTCCACCGCAGGGCCGTTCTTGAGTTCGCTCAGGAGCAGTTGACGAGATCCCGTCCGATCACTCTGATCGGACGGGATCTTCTCGTTTCTGGGGTGTTCGGGAGGTCCGGGTGCTGGCGGAGGCCGAGTTCGGGCGTCGTCAGGTTCGGACTTGCTGCCGTTTCAGCGGGCAAAGGCATGCTTGTGCCGTCGGCTGTGCTTGGCGGCCGACGGGTGTATGTGCCTGTGTGGTTCGCGGGTTAGGGAGATGCCGGGGGCGGTGGTCTGATTCCGGGGCCGCGGTTGTCCGGGTGGTGGGTGTTGTCGAGGCTGAGGTCGGCGGGCTCCAGGGCTTCGAAGTCGTCGTTGGTGAGGACGTCTCCGGTGCGTTGGGTGAGCCATGTCTCAAGGGTCGTCAGGTTCGCGACGGTGAGCATGAGGGCGATCAGGAGGGTCTGGGCGACCTGTCCGGTGGCGGGCCGGTGTTTGGGCTTGCCGATGTCCAGGTCGGTGCTCTTGAAGCGTCCGTTGGCGCCTTCGTTGTGGCTGCGGATGGGCTTGTAGGAGCTGTCCCAGGCAGGGTTGAGGTAGTGCTCGTCCTGCCGGTACTTGGCGATGAGGAAGCCGCTGCCGATGCCTGCGTCGGCTCGCAGGGTGATGGCGAAAGCGCTGCAGACTTCGGGGAGAGCTTTCTCCGGAGGCGGATTGAGGTATTCGGCCTCGGGGAGCTGGATCGAGGGCCGCGCTGCAGGGTGATGGGTGCGGGCGCGTGCTTGCGAGAGGTCCACGGTGGTCGGCGGCAAGGTGGATATGCGTGTGCGGGTCGGCCAGAACCGTTCGCGCCGGGGGCAGCTGACCGACGGGGAGGGTCCGGAGGCGGGACACTGCAGGCGGGTCGTGCCGTGGTGGTCGGGGCCGTCCTTGCGCTTGAGGTGGTAGGGCTCGCGTGCGGCGATGTGTTCGAGGAGTTCGGCACTGCGGATACGGACTGCTTTGTCGTCGGCGCCGGTGGTGGCCTCGGTCAGTGTGGTCGGGGTGAGAGGGCAGAGGAAGGAACCATCGACCAGCGGGGCGCCGGCCCAGCTTCCCTGGGGTCCGCGTTCGGCGACTTTGTAGTCCAGGACCAGTCGGTAGCCGAGCCGGCGGGCGGGGATCTGGAAGTTGTCCGGCGACTGGCCGGTGTAGGCGCGGTCGGCCGCGCAGGTGCCGGCGGGGAGCCCGAGGGCTTTGAGCTGGGTGAGCGCGGTGATCGCGTTCTGGCCGGTGCGGGTGGTGGGGGTGTCCAGCACGAGGCCCAGACACAGCTGCGGGTATGCCCTGGGCTGGCGGACGCGGTCGCTGCGGTGGGCGGCGATGACCAGGGCGGCGCTGTAGCCGAAGATGCCGGTGCCGGAACCGCCGTTGTAGTGCCAGCTCGCGGTGATCTCGGTCGAGGCCATGCCCGAGCGGTCGCAGTCGTGATCGGCGAGGACGGGGATGGAGGTGGCGTCGACGCCGACGTCGCCGTGCCAGCCGCGCAGGTGACCGCGCTGCTGGGCCATGCGGACCACGCTCAGGACAAGCTGGTTGGCCAAGTGCTGCCGCACGGCCGCGGCCTGGCGCCCGTCCGAGCTCTGCCACCGTGCCGCGTGTGCCTCGGCTTCGTGCAGGGGGAGGCGCTTGCGGCGATCGCAGCGGGCCGGGTCGAGGATGGTGGTGATCCGGTCAAGGCCGCGGTAAAGGCGTCGGCTTGCCGCGATGCGGGCTCGTGCGGTGTGTGGCGGGTGTTCGGGGATGTCCAGCCATGCCCGGGCCCGCGGTTGCAGACTGAAGTGCGTAATCCGCCAGGCATCCGCGACGGTTGCGCGGCCGGTGTAGTAGATGGCCAGCAGCAGCGCGGCCAGCACGGTGCGCGGACGTATCCCGGCAGGTCCCGGCCGGCCCTCGAGCAGTTTCTCGAGGGCCTGGGGGACGCCGGAGCGGTCCAGCAAGGCCAGCAGCTGCCCGACTTTGGAGTCGGGAATCTGGACCGGACCGCTGCGGCGCAGACGGGGCCGCAGCAGCCGGGCTGCGGCATCCGGATCATCTGGGCGCCGCATCAAGAGCGGCGCCCGCGCAGGAGATGGGCGGCTGTGTCCGGGGCCAGAGGCGGCACCCATTGGTAGTACGGAGCCAGCGCGGCCAGCGACGTCATGCCAGCCGATTCAGCGACCAGAGTGGGTGTGATGCCCGAGGCCGGCAGGTTCACGATCCACGTCGAGCGCAGGCGCCGGGCCGAGACCGGCGGCAGCCCGGCAGGGGGCCGGTGCCGGGCCGGCCAGGAGCTGACCAGGTTCTTCGCAGCGGCCACCTTGCGCCGGGGACGGAAGAGGTAGTCGTCACCGGCGATGGCGGCCAGCTCGGAGAGGGTGTCTTCCCAGTCGGCCTGGCAGGCCACCAGCCGCTTGAGCCACGGCGCTTGGACCAAGGCCACTTTGCACCGGGTCGTGCGGATGTCGGTGCCCCGGACAGCACGCAGCTCGCCGGGGGCCAGGCCGCATCCGGCGGTCAGGGCCATCAACGCCCGCCCGTCCAGCCGGGCCCGGCCTCCCAGCAGTTCCGCTCAGGCCCGCAGCCTGCCCAACTCGCCCTCCTCGTAGGGAGGATGCGGGCCTCTGGGGGCCGACCAGTCGGACAGGCGGTGCCTCTCCCCGCTGGACCCAGACCAGTGCTTCGCGGGTCCGTCGCAGCCACGAGCGGTAGGTCTGCAGTGTCGCTGGGGCCTGGCCTGTGCAGCCCGACAGCATGAACGCGTCGATCGTCTCCGACCGCATCCACACCGCCGGATCCACCGGCAGCCCCGTTGTCGGCGTACACGTGAACGTGCTCAGTCGGGTACGGATGTACATGCCCAGCTGAGGGAATGGCGCCAGGCGTCTTCTTGACCTGAAGCATGGTTGAGGTTCTAGCGTGTTGCCTACTTGATCATCTGACGACGGGAAGACACGCCCATGATCCTCGTGACCGGAGCCACCGGAAACATAGGCAGTGCCCTGCTCAAGGAGCTGCACTCACGCGGTGTCGGGCCGCTGAGAGGGCTCACCCGTGATGCCGCACGGGCCGTCTTCCCCGAAGGGGTCGAGGCCGTGGAGGGCGACCTCGCGGAGCCGGCGTCGTTGAAGCCCGCGCTGGAGGGGGTGCGCTCGCTGTTTCTCGTGTCGCGTCTCGGCCCGGACGCAGACATCCTCGAAGCCGCCCGGCAGGCGGGTGTGCAGCACGTCGTGCTGGTGTCGTCCATCACCGTCCAGACCCACCCGCACCTCGGCCCCGCCGGCGAGAACCTGACGGTGGAGCAACTGCTCAAGGCGAGCGGCATGGCCTGGACGATCCTGCGGCCGACGCAGTTCGCCTCGAACGCCCTGATGTGGGCGGCTTCCATCCGAGGTCACGAGACCGTCCGCGCGCCGTACGCCGAGACCGCGTTGCCGACCATCCACCCTGCGGACATCGCGTCGGTGGCACGGGTGGCACTGACCGAGCCCGGCCACCAGGGACGCACGTATGCCCTGACCGGTCCAGAGCCGGTGACCGCCCGACAGCAGGTCCAGGCCATTGAGGCAGCGCTGGGCCGTGAGGTTTCCTTCGCCGAAATCAGCCGTCAGCAAGCCCACGCACAGATGGCCGCGGTCTTCGGGGCCGAGGCCGCGGACGCGGTGCTCGACGTCACGGGCGGAGACGTGAACGACGAGCTGCTGATGGTGCGCGACACAGTTTCACAGGTCACCGGAACGCCGGCCCGCCCGTTCCAGCAGTGGGCCTCGGAGAACGCCAACGCGTTCCTTTGAATCGCCTGGGCCTGGGCACGTTCATCCGTACTCAGGCGCGCACTTTCAGGAGTACGCCGACACGCGCTGAAGATGTCCCGCTCGGTGCTGCCTCACCGCCGACTGCTGGCCTTGGACGAGCGGCTGAAGCACGCGGCCGCGAAGCCGGTGATCGTCCCAGAGGGCATCGTCTGCGACCACGGGAAGGTATTCATCTCCCGCAACTTCCGGGCCTCTTGCCGGTTCCTGGAGATCGACTTTCAGCCCACCCACAAGGGGGCGCCCTTCCAGAAGGGGCACATCGAGAAGATGATGGACACCGTCGCCGGGATGTTCGCCCAGTTCCTGCCGGGCTTCACCGGCCGCAACACCGACCGCCGGGGTCGGCACCCCGAGCAGGAGAACCTGTGGTCGCTGCCCGAGCTGCAGGAACTTCTGGACGAGTGGGTTGTCGCGAAGTGGCAGAACCGGCCGCACGACGGCCTGCGGGACCCAGACCACCCGGGTCGGCTGTTCACACCGAACCAGAAGTACGCAGCCCTGGTCGAGGCCTGCGGCTACGTCCCGGTCGCGCTCAGCGGCGAGGACTACGTCGAGCTCCTGCCCGCGGCCTGGCGGGCCGTCAACTCCTACGGCATCCGGATCAACAACCGCACCTACGACAGCCCCGAGCTCGGTCCGATGCGCCGACGTGACTCCGGCGTCACCGCCAAGCGCGGGCTCTGGGAGGTCCACCGCGACCTCTACGACGCCTCTTACGTTTGGGTCCGCGACCACCGCGGGGAAGGCGGCTGGGTCAAGGCCACCTGGAAGTTCCTGCACCGAGCCCCGGTTCCGTTCGGCGACCTGGCCTGGGACCACGTCAGCCATCAGCTGCCCAAGGTGACCGAGGAGGAACTCGCCCAGGCTGTGTTCCTGGGGTTCGTTCGATGCGTGTTCGGGGTGGTGGATGGCGGGTGGGGGTGGAAGCCTTCTGACGCGTCGACTTGCCGCTGTGCGGGCAGGGGGGCGGGCCCCGGGTGGCCGGAGCTGGTGGCGCTGCTCTGTTGTTGTCGTGCGCGTGGGTCAGGTGCTCGGCGATCTGAGGGAGTGAGGTTTTTCAGGTGTGCACCGTGAGCGTCAAGTGCGCTTGATCTGGAGCCGTGTCAGTCGTTCTCCAGCGGCTGTCCCGGTTCGTGTCGCCGCGCGAACCGGGCACGAGCGGCGTCGTGGGCACCGCGCAGAAGCTGCACAACTGTGTCCGTTGTCCTCTCACCGGGATTGACGACGGAGATCCAGCCGAGCGCGCCGTATACCGGGTGCGGCATCACACTGTCGGCGGCTGTGTGGTCGCGAGGGCGTCTGAGGCTGCGTGGCTCCTCCCCGGTGAGCTCCTGGAACGTCGCAGGGGCGACGTGGATGTTCACACGCCAGCGGCCCGGAGGGTCAAGGTCGGAAGCGGCGTCGTCGGGGTAGTCCTTGGTGACGATCGTCCCGTAGGGCTGGCCGTTCCCAGGCAGCTGACCGTCGGGGGCGTAGTAGAAGAATGCATCCCCCCAAGCCGGCTCGGGGAAGTCGCCTCCCGGTTCCGGGACAAGCACGAGCGCGCCGTCGAAGCCTCGCACGGTCGTGATGATGTGTTCCATACTCATGGTTCAAGCATCACCTTCAAGTGCTTATGTGGGGTTGGCTGGTGGGCGAGACCTTGAGCGGTTCCCAACAAGTACTGCTCAGGACAGTCGACGTCGCCAGGGAGTCGGGGTACTCGTTGCAACAGGTTCGCGACCTGGAGCGGCTGGGGGTCATTCCCTCAGCCGCTCGGTCGGGCAACGGTTACCGTTCCTATACGCCTGTCCATGTGCACGCTCTTCGTGCGTATCGGGGGCTTGCGGGTGCTGTTGGGCCTGTCGCGGCCCGGCAGATGCTCGCGGAGCTGCGAACAGCGACGATCGCGACGGCAGCCGCGGCGATCAACGCGGTGCACGTTCAGCTCGCGCGGGAACGAGACGAGGCCCTGCGCGCCCAACAAGCGCTGCGTGCGGTCCAGGACGAAGCGGACACACCCGAGTCCGAGCAGGAGAGTGACGCGATGACGATCACGGAGCTCGCCGGAGCGCTCGGTGTGCGTCCCTCGACCCTGCGGTTCTGGGAGCAGGAAGGGCTTGTCATCCCCGAGCGAGTGACGTCATTGCGAGCACGTCGCTACGGCCTTTCAGCGATCGGAGCGGCCCGAATCGTCGCGGCCCTTCGCAGCACCGGTTACGGCATTCCCGCAGTGCGCGAGATCATGGGTTCCCTGCCCCGGCTCGACGGCCGGGGAGAGATCCGACGCATCCTGCAACAACGTCTTGACCAGATCGCCGCACGAACCGTAGCGCTGCTCCGAGCGGGCGCAGACCTGGCAGCCGTCGTCATGGCCGCCCAGGAACCGACGACGACCCAGTCCGTATCAGGCAACGTCTGCCCTGGCGGCCACGGCTCGTAGGCGTTGGTCGTCAGCGTGGCGGTTTCGCCGGACGATGTGGCGGCGGATCGGCGGCGCCGAGAACGCCCCTAGCGGGGTGGGCGGAGCGCGTCGGTGATGACCTTGTCGGCGGCGCGCTGTTGGGAGAGCATTTCAGGCGTGCTCCCGTCGAGTGCGAAATTCATGGAGACCACCGCCCCTCGTCGACCGTCTTCGGTGACGCCGACGGTCACGATGGAGCCCGAGTCGCCGCCGTCGTGGCCCCAGTAGCGACCGCCGCCGGGCAGCGGTCGGGAGACCAGTCCGAGGCCGTATCGGCCGTCGGGCCAGATCGCCTCGATCTTGGGGCTGACCGGCCGGGTGGTCTTCATCGCGGCCAATTCTGCGGGGCGCAGGATGCGTCCGCCGAGGAGTGCCCGGAAGAAGACGTCGAGATCGTGAGTGGTGGAGACGATGCCGCCCGCCGCGTAGGCGGGGATCTGGGAGGTGACGTCGACGAGTTCGCCGTCGAAGCGCTGGTACTGCTTGGCATGCGGCAGCCGGATCTCCGGCGAGGTCCCGGGCCAGTGGGTGTGCCGCATGCCCAGCGGCCGGAAGATGCGGCGGTCGAACTCGCGGTACCACGGCTGCCCGGTGATGCGTTCGATGAGCAGTTCGGCAATCATATAGCCGGTGTTGGAGTACGCCCAGCCTTCGCCGGGCTCGAAGAGCTGCGGCAGGGCCACCCCACGTGCCACCAACTCCCGTGTGGAGTAACGCTGGTGGCGCATTTCCAGGTACTCCGCCTTTGAATTCCACGACGGGAGGGCGTCCTGCAGGCCTGCGGTGTGCTGGAGCAGCTGCCGGATCGTGATCGGGCGGCCGGCCATGATCTTGGGCAGCCATCGTTCGACCCGGTCGTCGAGCCCCAGGCGTCCCTCGCCGACGAGTTGGAGGACCACGGTCGCGGTGAAGGCCTTGGACGTGCTGGCGATGCGGAACGCGCCATCGACGGGGATCGGACGTCCGGTGCGCACATCGGCGACGCCGACGCGCGCGGCGCAGGTGGCGTCATGTGTCGTCGCCCTCGCCTGAACAGCCGGGATTCCCAGGGCCGATACCGCCTCGGCATTGCGGCGCAGATGCGGGTAGTCGGGTACGTCGAAGCTGTTGGCGGTGTTGCGCGTTGCTGTGTTGCCGATGGCGGTCGAGGAGCAGGGTGGTGTGGCCCCCGTGCCCGCGGCGGGCGGAGCGATCAGGACGGCGGCTGCGGTGGCGCTCAACGCCGGCGTCAGTGGAACGGCGTGGAGGTGGTTTCTCATGGCTGGGAAGCTAGGCGGCGCCGAGTCGGCCGCCGATACCACTGGCTGGAGGTGTTCCGGTACAGCCAGCTGTACTGCGGGGATCGTGCACCTGTCCGCATACTGACCGCCATGTATGTGTATGGAGCAAACGCCTTGCGTGCCTGCGCCTATCTGCTCGGCAATCTGGTTGCCGCGCTCGGTGGTCTCCTCTTCCTCCCCCACCCGGGGGCGGTGGTCAACTGGGCGGACCGTCGGCGGTCCGCCGCCCGGCGATGGCTCGGCATACCGAGCGACTCGTCGCCGACCACGCGTCGTTGGCTGGCGATCAACGCGTTGACAGGCGTGCCGACGGGCCTCCTGGCGCTGCTGGTTGTCGGCAACATCATCGTCGGCGTGATCGGCATGACCGTCTGGTGGGCGATTCCGCCCGCGAACCGCCCGCGGTTGTGGATCGACGTGCCGATCGACGGCTGGGGTGGCGCACTGTCCCTCGGCATCGTTCAGGTCGTCGGCCTCGGCGCTGTGGCGTGCTTCGTGCTGCCGCCGCTCGCGCGTGCGCAGACTCGTCTCCTCGCGCCGTCACGGGCGGAGCGGTTGGCGCTTCGCACGGCGACGCTGACGCGGACCCGGGCGGACGTCCTCGACGCGCACGGCGCGGAACTGCGAAGGATCGAGCGGGACCTGCACGACGGCACACAAGGCCGGCTGGTCGCGATGACGATGGAACTCGCCCTGGCACGGGAGGCGGTGCGCGAGGAACCGGACACGGCCGAGGGGCTGATCGAACGCGCACACGCGAGCGCCGAGGCCGCGCTGGCCGAACTCCGCGGCGTGGTGCGCACGATCTACCCGCCGATCCTCGCCGACCGGGGGCTGTCCGGGGCGTTGAGCGCGGTCGTCGCACGGTCGGGCGTGCCTGCCCGGCTCGATATGGGTGAGCTGGGCGACCTGCCTGCTGCGGTCGAGACGGTCGCCTACTTCACGGTCGTCGAGGCGCTGACCAATGCGGCCAAGCACAGTAGGGCATCCGCCGCCACGGTCGCTGTCGAACGCAAGGACGGCTGCCTGCGGATTCGGATCACCGACGACGGGACGGGCGGCGCCGACGAGGCGGGAGGCACCGGGCTGGCCGGGTCGCCGAGTTCATCGACGCCCTGCGCAAGGTCGCAGCGGGCGGCATGGCGCTCGACGCCGAGGTCATCGCGCAGGTCGTCCGTCGTCGGGACGATCCTCTGACGACGCTGACCACACGTGAGCGGCAGGTCCTCGGTCTGATGGCCGAGGGCCTCGACAACGCGACCATCGCCGCGCGTCTGCGGGTGTCGGACAACGCGGTGCACAAGCACATCGGCAACATCTTCGCCAAGCTGGGCCTGGCCGCCGCCGACGCCGGTCACCGCCGGGTGCTCGCCGTCCTCACCTATCTGGACGCGAGCCCCGGATTGTCGGTGCCTCGTGCCAGACTCGCTGGTCATGACATATGACGTGGGGCTCAGGGACGTGGAGCAAGCCGATCTGGAAGTGTTCCTCGACTACGAACACGATGCAGAGGCCGTCCGGCGCTCGAAGTTCACTCCCCGAGAGAGGGAGGCCTTCATGACCCACTGGGCCACGAAGGTACTGGGAGATCCAACCGGTTTCGTGCAGACCGTCACAGTGAATGGCGAAACGGCCGGGCACATCGTGGCCTGGTGGGACCAGCACAGGCGCTTCATCGGCTACTGGTTCGGTCCCCAGTACTGGGGCCGGGGCATCGGAACCGAAGCGCTGACGCTCTTCCTGAAACGGGAAACGACCCGCCCGCTCTTCGCGGATCCCTTCACCGGGAACACCGGCTCAGTACGGCTGTTGGAAAAGTGCGGCTTCCAACGCATCGAGACGGTACGACACGGCGAGCATGAGCACACCATGCTTGTACTCCGCCAAGAGCGCTGAAGGGGGTGTTCAGTGGCCGATCGGCGGTGTGAGGCAACCGTGCTCGATGTAGCGGCCGTTCACATGGGCCCACACCCTCTCCCGGTTCACCGCACCGGTCACACAGCCCGTCCTGCCCACCCAGATCCCGTAATCCGTGCCATCCGTCTTCCTGTTCGCCGCACCCACCAGGAGGACCCCCGCCTCCACGTGATGTCCGGCGGCGGCCTGTTCGAGCACCGGACGCACCTCACCAGGGCTGATCCTGCCCCGCTCGCGCAATTGCTCCAGCCGTGGCTTCACCACACTCGCGATCCGCTTGGCCGCCGCCTCGTCCTCGGGGCTTATGTCCTGCGGCCACTTGTGCCGGTTGTTGTCCCAGTAGTTGGGAACCTCCGGGTCCACCTGCCGTGGCCCTGCAGACGGCGACCGCTCCGCCGAAGGCGTGGAGTCGACCGTCGGATTGAGGTTCTTGAACAGGTTGTCATCGTCCAGTGCCCCGCATCCGGCTATCCCCAACACCGACACCGCGACGGCCGCCGAACAGGCAAGCGCACTCCATATCCGCATGCCCGGCATCCTCCCGCCCCCGGCCGCATGCCGCATGAGTATCCCTACTCAGACCAAGCCCCTTTCTGTCCTGCCTGTCACGGTTCCCACCTCGTAACGGCGGCGCCGGACAAAGGGTTTCATTCCGTGCCGGGCATGGCCGGGATGTCGAGAAGGTCGAGGAAGGCGGTCGCCGCGGGTGTGCGGCCGGCGCGGCTCCAGATGACGTATTCGACGCGGGCCGGCGGGTCGGTGACCTCGATGGTGGTTACGCCGGTGAGCTGGGTCACGTAGGCGGAGGGGAGCATGGCGATGCCGAGGCCCTGCCTGACCAATCGAGCCATGATGAAGTCGACGGTGGTCACTTCGAAGGCGACATCGCGGCTGAGGCCGGCGGCTGAGAAGGCTTGGTCGGATTGGGCACGTCCGGCCGTCCCGGCCGGAAGGTCCACGAATACCTCGGAGGAAAGCCTGTGAAGGCTGACCTCGGGTTCGTCGGCGAGTGGATGGTCCGGCGCGACCACGGCGACGAGTCGGTCACGGGCGAGTTCGTGGGCGGCGACACCTTGAAGCCGCGCTGTGGTCGGCAGCCCGAGGAAAGCCACGTCGATGGCTCCCTGCCTGATCTGCTCGACGAGGTCCTCGCTCGCGCCCACCCGCAGGCCGATGCGCACCTGCGGGTACTGCCGGCGGAAGTCGCTCAGCGCACCCGGGATATCGACCGCGGCGACGGTAGGGATCAGGCCCACGGTGAGCCGTCCGCGGACCTCTCCGACAGCCGCGGCGACCTCGGCGGACGCGCGCTCGGCGGCGTCCAGACACTGCCGGGCGGCGGGGAGGAACGCCGCACCGGCCGCTGTCAGACGCACCCGGCGGCTGGTGCGCTCGAAGAGTCTCGCGCCCAGTTCCCGTTCCAGGCGCGCGATTTGATGGCTGAGAGCGGACTGGACGACCAGACATCGTTCGGCGGCCCGGGTGAAGCTGTTCGTCTCGGCGACGGCGACGACGTAGCGCATCTGCTGGAGATCCATGAATCTATCTTGTATTGAGATCGATGAGGTGACAAACATGTGTTGGACTCATTGATCGCTGCTGGATGAGACTGCGGGCATGCCAAGTCCAGCAGTACAAAGGGCTTCCGGCGGAGCCGGTGACGGTGCTCCCCGCGGAAATCTGCCTCGCGCCGCCCTGACGGCGTTCACTCCCATGGTGTGGGGCACGACATATGTCGTCACCACCGAGTTTCTCCCGCAGGGACACCCGTTGTTTGCGGGACTCCTGCGTGCGTTGCCCGCCGGCCTGATCGCGCTGGCGGTCACCCGGACCTTGCCGCGCGGAGCGTGGTGGGGGAAAGCCGCAGCACTCGGGGTACTGAATATCGGCCTGTGCTTTCCCCTGCTGTTCATCGCGGCCGAGCGCCTGCCCGGGGGCGTGGCGGCCACCCTGGCGGCGGCCCAGCCGCTCATCGTCGCCGCTCTGGCCGTGGCCGTCCTGCATGAGCGCCCCTCCGCCTGGCGCATCGCCTGGGGAGCAGTCGGCCTGGTCGGCGTCGGCCTGGTGGTGATCGGGCCGAACGCGGCACTCGACATCGCCGGGATCGCGGCGGGCCTTGCGAGCGCGGCCTCGATGGCGCTCGGGGTGACGCTCACCAAGCGCTGGGGACGTCCCGTGGAGGCCAGTCCCACCGCTTTTGCCGGCTGGCAGCTCACCGCAGGAGGCCTGTTCCTGGTGCCGGTCACCTTTCTCGTCGAGGGGCCACCTCCGGCCGTCAACCTCACCGCCGCCCTCGGCTACCTCTGGCTGGGTCTGGTCGGCGGTCTGATCGCCTATGTCCTGTGGTTCCGCGGC
This sequence comes from Streptomyces xingningensis, assembly GCF_054957865.1. Classification (NCBI taxonomy): domain Bacteria; kingdom Bacillati; phylum Actinomycetota; class Actinomycetes; order Kitasatosporales; family Streptomycetaceae; genus Streptomyces; species Streptomyces xingningensis. The sequence continues at coordinate 1,175 of NZ_JBDJPF010000018.1, read as the reverse complement.
ATCACCTCATTGCCCGTCACCTCTGTCGCGGTTCTCGTCCTGCTCTCGCCACTGGTCGCCGCGGTTCTCGGCGCCATCCTGCTCGGCCAGACACTCGGCCCGGTCCAACTCCTGGGGTTCGGGCTCTCACTCGCCGCGATCGTCGCAGGACAGCTTCCCGCACCCGCCCGCATGACCTCGTCGGAAGGACTCTCATAATGCTGAGCACAAAGACCGTACTGGTCACGGGTGCGACTGGCGGCCAGGGCGGCGCCGTTGCCCGCAGGCTGCTCGACAACGGCCGGGCGGTGCGCGCTCTCGTCCGTGACCCGGACAAGCAGGGGGCCAAGGACCTCAAGGCGCTCGGCGCGGAGCTGGTCACCGGAGACCTCGACGACCCGGAGTCGCTGCGCGCGGCGGCGCAGGGCGTGCACGGCGTCTTCAGTGTGCAGCCCGCCGACTTGGCCGACCCACACCCCGAAGTCGAGGTGCGGCAGGGCAAGAACGTCGCCGACGCGGCCAAGGCCATGGGTGTCGCGCACCTGGTCTACAGCTCCGTTGGCGCTGCCGGGTACAAGTCCGGCGTCATGCACTTCGAGACCAAGGCGGAGATCGAGGCACACATCGAGGCCATCGGCGTGCCCGCGACGGTGCTGAGGCCGGTTTTCTTCATGGAGAACTGGCCGTACCTGGTGCCGGAGGCGGAGGGCGGTGAGCGGGTCGGTTCGATCGCGCTGGACGCGGACATCTCGCTGCAGATGATCGCGCTGGCCGATATCGGCCGGATCGCCGCGGACGCGTTCGACAAGCCGGCCGAGTTCATCGGCAAGAAGATCGAGATCGCCGGCGACGAGCTGACCGTGCGGCAGATCGCCGAGGCGTTCACCAAGGTCGACGGCATACCGACTCGCTTCGAGCGGCGGCCGATCGAGGATCTGCGGGCCGAGGCCGAGGAGGTGGCGGCCATGTACGACTGGCTCAACGAGAAGGGGCACCAGGCCGATGTCGCCGCGCTCCGCAAGCGGTACCCGGAGCTGCTGACCCTTGAGGCGTGGCTGCACAGGAACCGGTACCGATCCCGATCCCGCGCCCGGTGACATCGGCCGGGTGGAACTCGCCCGGGACGACGGGCTGTGCGCCCGGGGTCCTCACCTGCTGGCTCGCAAAGTCGGGTGGGTGTGCGTAACCACGTATGA